>JALOCD010000187.1 GCA_023228025.1 Prolixibacteraceae bacterium
AACTAAAAAAGGGTTTACGAAAAAGAAAAGGGCAAAATTGAAAGATTTTAGCTCTAAAATTTGTTTTTCAACATAGAAGGCACTAAGGTATCACAAAGAATCTTCGTGATACCTTAGTGCCTTTGTGCCTTTGTGGCTATTGACTCTTTACAATCCATATTCCGACAAAATAAACTTACCAGGATCTAATACCGGCAACATCATGGCAACGAAATCGCTTTCGCTGTCGGGAATACTGTTCAAATCATCGCGGAAAATTGGGAGATAGGCGGTTTCCATTTCGGAAAGCTTTAGTTGTCCTGAACGATGCGCCTCTTCAATGATATCGAGGGCTGCAAGCGCGCCGTTACGGGCATTGGCCACATAGGAATCCCCTTTGATCAGCTCTTTCGAAATGCGAATGACATTTTCGGGGGAGAGTATCAGGGCCTGTGGATCGGTATAAACATCAGAGCCGACCAGCAGTTGCTGCAAAACCTGACAGTGCATTTTTCCCATGCGGAGCGCCTCGTTCATCAACCGGGCATCATATTCAAGTTGTTCCATGTAGGCAGTTGGGGCCATCCCCGACAGGAGTTTGATATTCTGAACAGATTCGTTGCTCCACAAATCAGCGCAGGCCGAGGCGATGTTTCCGATTGGGCTAAGATGCGCGCAGGCTGCAGTTTTCCCCTCCATCGAAATAGGTATGCCCGTAATGGCCTTCAGGAACGGGCCCTCATAGCCGCAGTCTTTATCAGGGCCCACGGCCCCCTCCTCCATGGCAACGATGGAACGGACCACGGAGATGACGCGGACCAGCGCCGCGAAAACTTTCGGAATATATTTCTTCTCGGCCAGTACCATGGCGGTATTGGCAAATCCGCATGCAGAGTCGCCAGCCGCAATTTTACCATGTTTGTTGGCCAATGCAACTATTTTTTGCCACAGGAATTGCATATCCCTTACCCCCAGGACAGAGAGCGCGAACATGACGCCTTTTAAATCGCACATCATCAGTGCATCGTCCGAAACCTCTTTGCCCCCGGTACTTTCGATCGACAACAGATCGCCGCCGGCCAACATGCCCCGCTCGAACAACTCCATCATGGGCAACAGGTAGGCAGAGCTTCTTTGGTTGGCCGGTCGCTCAAACTCACGCAGGTCATTGGGGGTTAAACGAATTTCTGAGGCCAGGCCATATTGCTGGTAGTATCTTTCGCAAACTTCGTTCATAATTTTCACGATCTCGACGCCGATATCCGGATTTTTGGTCATCTCCAGCAGCGTCTCAAATTCGAGAACAACACCCTTGGAGTTTAGTTGGACCGCGCGTTCCAATGCCCCTTCCGCAATTTCACGGTAGTGGTCGTTCACCTCATTCAGGGTACTTTGGTTGATGCTCATCATGGGCAAAGTGAAATTGAGCTCGGCATAAACCTGACCACCTCCGATGACCAATCCACGTCGGGTTGTGACCGGCTTTGGGGAGATCCCGAACATCAGTTCAGAGGGGTTTTCAATGGTTAAGTGTTTGTATTTCATAAATTAATTGTTTGAATCGGATTATTTTCAGTTGTCTTCAATCTCTTGTAAAACCTTGGTTTTGTTGAAATCCTTCAACGCCCCAAAAAATGCCATTATATTTTCAGCGGGAACATGCGGGGGAAGGTCACACCCAGTAGAGAGGACAAAATTGTCGAAGCCGGCAGTTTTCTCCAGAAGATCCGTGATATAAGCTTTGACCTCGGCCGCGGAAAGGAGTTTCATGACCCCCACTGGATCCACATTCCCCAGGATCAATTTCTCCTTCGGACATGACTTTAAGGCTTCAACCATGTCTATTGCATTGCCGAAATGAAGGGCATTGGCGCCGGTGTACAACATGGCATCCGTGCAATGTCCCTGGTTTCCGCAGTTGTGAAGAATGATCAGGAAAGTATCATCCTGCAAGGTGTCAACTATTTTTTTGATGTATTCTGACGAAAAGGATTGGCAGTCATCATTGGAGAGCAATCCGGCTGCTGGTTCTGCAATGACTACACCTGAACAACCAATCTTTTTTAACTCGGTGCAGTAATTGAGAATAAATTCAGCGCATTTGTCCAGCAAACAATGAACTGAATCAGGTTCGGTATAACATGCAAGCATGATTTCCGACATGTCGTAAAGTCGTCCGGCCAACGAGAAGGGACCGATGACGCCCGCAAAAACGGGTTTGTTGTGGGTCGACTCAACAGTCAGTCTGTTGGCTTCGAGGTATTGGGGAATTCGGCCCGCTGAGAGGTCGGGGACTTTGAGCGCATCAATCTCCTCGGCACAGGAAACCAATCTTCCCAAAAGATGGGGCATATCGTCTTCCTGAAACTCAATCGGGGTCCCGAATGCCTCGGCCTCCAATGTTAAATCCATGATTACCGTTGTTGCTGCAGAAGGAAAAATTTCGTTTAGCTTTTTGATGGCCAAGGCGTGCACCTCACCATTTTGAACAGCCTCCTGTACCTTCCGGCCAATCATTTCAATGCCCGGATGTGTCATAATTGGGATGGCAATCCTTTCCGAACTGCTGATTTGTTCCTTCACCCAATTTTTGATGTCAATCATGCTTGTGTTTGTAATTATCAGATTATGAATTAAATAACTATCATGCAATGTTAAAAAATGAGACAATAATTTCACTGGCCATGATTTCCTGGCCGTATGAAGCGAAATTATTTTTGAAGATGAATCGGGAAAGCCTACAATTAAGAAGCCAGCCTGTTCAGGTACTCAACTGCCTTTTGCGGATCGGGAGCATAAAAATCTGCCCCGATGCTTTTGCAGAAATCTGCATTGACAGGTGCACCGCCAATTAAAACTTTTGTTTCAGGAACATTTGCTTTGATTCCGGAAACAATTTCACCCATATTTACCATTGTTGTGGTAAGGAGGGCAGATAGTCCAACCACCGCACCGGGGTTGTTTTTCAACGCCTCGATAAACCGCTCAGACCCAACATCGACTCCGAGGTCAACGATGGTCCAGCCGCCACCTTCCACCATCATGGAAACCAGGTTCTTCCCGATATCGTGGAGATCGCCTTTAACAGTTCCGATGATAAATGTTCCTTTTGATTTGATGGCGCCGGAGGCAAAGAATGGTTTCAATTGAACCATGGAGGCGCCCATGGCCTTGGCTGACATAAGCATCTGGGGGACAAAGATCTTATTTTCAGAAAATTTCTTACCCACATTTCCCATGGCGGGAATCAGGGCTTTTTCGAGAATTTGCTGAGGATCGATGCCTGCTTCCAAAGCTTGCTGTGTCAGTTCGTGCGAACCGTCCATTCCTCTGAGTTGAGGCGGATAAGGGGATTTCTGATCAATTTTCCCAAATTCAACGGCCTCAAGGAGTTTTCCGATTAATTCATTCATGTCTTATAAGAGTTTAGTCGTTCTTTGAAAAATGTATAATGCAAAAATAGAATTATTGGTATAAGCGCTTAAGCCGCCCATTTTTAATGATTGATTTACAGTTATTTATATATTATAGCAAACGATTTATATGGGTCTATTAGCAAATCATCTCTGTTTTACAATTAAATTTC
>JALOCD010000080.1 GCA_023228025.1 Prolixibacteraceae bacterium
GCGTTTCAATCATTTCTAACGGCAATATTGCCACATCATCTATCAAGTTCCGAAAACGCTGACTTCTCAATCAGTTGAGAAAAATCGAGTTGTCGGACGGGATTCAATATTGATCATCCCGAAAATAGGACAATACAAGTGGATTCAACCTCCACTTTATAATAAAAGGAAATTATACAATGAAATACCCATGAGAGAATATTCACACCAACCGAAAATGATTACGTGGGTATTCCATCAGACAATTAAAAAACAAATTATTAACTGATGAAAAAAATTGCCATCGTCTACAGTTTTAATTCAACCAAATCAGCAAAAATTGCTTCGAAAATTGCTGAAAACATTAAAAATCACAAAGTTGAAGAATTGAATGTAGAGAGTTGTAAAGGAGAAGAGTTCCTTTTGTATGACACGTATATTCTAAGTGTCCCAACATGGTTTGATGGTGAGCTGCCAAATTATTGGGATGAAATATTACCGGCATTGAGCACATTGTCGTTAAAAGGCAAAAAAATTGCTGTTTTTGGCCTTGGGGACCAAAAGAATTATCCTGAAAATTTCTGCGATGCAGTGGGTATTTTGGCTGATTTCTTTGAGAATTTGGGCGCCACAATCATCGGATACACCTCTCCTGAAGGATATAAATTTGAATCATCCAAAGCATTGAAAAACAATGTTTTAAGAGGATTGTTGCTTGATCAGGAGAATCAATCCAAACTTTCTGATGAACGTATTTTAAAGTGGACCAGGCAACTGGAAAATGAGATCAACTAAATCTTCGGCGATATTTCCTACCTTTGTGGCGAAGAAGCAATAAAAATTTGACCTGTTTTCATGCTTAAATCACTCAAGGTAATCCTGTTGGTTCTTTTATTGGTAATCGGTTATGTGCTGGTAAACGAGAACTCATCGATCAATTACATTTATCCTGAATACAAAGTTAAATCCTATGAGATTGAGGTTACCAACAGCAAATCAATCCTGGGTCAGGATCCAATCTCGCTAATTCCTGTAAAATACCTCGGAACGCTTGATTTTGATACCATACCGGAGGTTGTCCGCAAGGAGGTTTTCATCAATTATATGCTTCCGGCCATTGTGATCGAGCGGGATAGACTACTGGACCTTCTGAGACATGTCGAATTCATTGAAAACAGGATGGTCAATAAGCTACCACTTCGTCACGATGATCTCGTGTTCTTCAAGGAGATGATGGAGAAATACGATGCTGCCTCGATCAAAGATTTAAAGATGCGCCTCTATCCTCAGCCCGTCAGCCTGATATTGGCACAGGCAGTGCTTGAATCCGGCTGGGGCACCTCAAATGTCTTTTCGAGGGCCCACAATCCATTTGGGATCATGTCCTTTGCAACAGATGAACCCCGGATGAGGTTTGTCAATCCCGAGTTGAAAACGGAGGTGTTTGTTCGTAGCTATGTAGATGTATTCCAATCTGTTGAACACTATTTTTTCTTTACGGCAAAATTATCATCGTATGAAAAATTCAGAAAAAAACGGTGGGAGAGGGGTACTTCTTTCGATTTGGTAAAACTGATGAAAAGCTACCATAAAAGCAACGAATATCCAGACCTCATTGGATCAATTATCCGAACAAATGATTTCGAGAAATATGACAATATCTCTATAAATAAAGACTATTTTGGATACAAGAAAAACTATCTGCAGTTAATCAGAAGTTATTTCGAAGATTATTTTTAACATAATTATACCAACAATTTTTACTTTTAAGATAAGGTAAAATATTAAAATACTGAAAGTTAAATGAAACATCACATGAAATCAAAGAAAAAAATTGCCATTGTTGCGCACGACAACCGAAAACAGGATATGGTTGAATGGGTTAGTTACAACTGGAAAGAATTGGCGCAACACAGCATGATCTGCACAGGTACAACCGGAAGGCTCGTGGATGAAACAATTCGTCATAAATGCAAGGAAAATGATGCTGTGCCACCTGAAATATTGAGACTAAAATCCGGACCGCTTGGTGGAGACCAACAGCTGGGCGCCATGATCTGTGAAGGTAATGTCGATTTGTTGTTTTTCTTTTGGGATCCTATGCAACCACAGCCGCATGATGTCGATGTAAAAGCATTGCTGAGAATTGCTGTGATGTACAATATACCGACAGCATCAAACCGTTCTACGGCAGATTTTATCATTTCTTCTCCGCTTTTTCATCAGGAATACAATCCACTCGTGGTTGATTATTCTGATTACACCTCCCGGATTTTATAAAATAGAGTGACTAAAGTGAACTAAAGTGACTAAAGTGACTAAAGTACTTGATTTTGAATAAGAACTCTATTAACTCTAGTCACTTTAGTTCACTTTAGTCACTTATTCGCTCTTGTCTTATAATTAATATTATGATAAATAAATAAAGGGTGGAAAAAGGAGCCAATTTCAGACTCCTTTCCTTTTACTATTTGTTCATCTTCTCGAACTTATCCATCATCTTCAAACGATAGTATAAGTTTTTGAGTTGATCTTTGATGTAGGTATCTTTTGGATTGTACTCAACGGCTTTCTCCAGGTATGGAACTGCTTTAGCAAATTCGTCATCCGATTTTTTCTTTTCTGCTTCGAACTTTGCCTGTTCATTGGTTGGAACAGCGTTGGCTACGTCAAACTGTTTTACACCACGATTGAAATAGATTACGCCAATATTGTAAAATGCGTCAGCATAATCGGCCTTAACTTTGATGGCAAGTTCATATTCTTTGATTGCATCGTCTTGTTTTCCCAATTTGTCAAGGGCAATACCTTTAGCAAGGTAGAAAGATGGATTGTCTTTCTCTTTTGCAATAGCTTTGTCAAGATAACCAATGGCCTCTTCTGTTTTTCCGGTTGTAATATAATAGTTAATTAATTGTACCAAAATACTTTGATCCTCAGGGTATTTGTTGAATGCCTCTTTCATTATGTTAACAGAAGACAGTGTATCCCCCTTTTGCTGGTAAGCGCTGATAATCTGGGAATAGGATGAACCCGGGTTGTAACCATGCTGTGCTGTAAGTCCAAAATACTTGATTGCCTTATCAAATTGTTTGGCATTCATCGCAGCAAGACCGGTGTTGTACATGATTGCGGTATCAATCGTATTGTCTGCTTTAAAAAGAGATGTAGCTTCAAGATTAAGCACTTTTTCAAAATAATCACTGGAAACCACATATTTTTGTGCCTGAAATGCTTCAATGGCAGCATTTGAAAGCGTTGGAATAAAACTACTTAGCAATTTAATCTTTAAAGCCGGACTACCCCCCTTTGGGTCTAATTCAATCGCTTTCATAAATGATTTGTAGGCTTCTTCAAGTGGATTTTCTACCAATTTTTTGTAGTTTTCATCCTTTGATTTGGAGATAGCTTCGAGGATTTCACCTCTTGCTTCCCAGGTGTCTGGCCAGTTGATTGATTTTTCTGATTTTGGATTAGCCGGATTGATTGCTTCCTGGATTGCTTCCCATGCTTTGTCTAATTTACCACTCTCTTTGTATGACAAGGCACTGCTAACTTTTCCTTTTTGAGCGAACAAAAAACCGTTCACCGAGAGCAGGATCACTACTAAAAGAATTTTTTTCATTACGGACAATTTTTGATTTTAATTATTACTAATTGAGATTATCTTCAATCTTATCATCTTCATTTTCAATATCTTCTGATTCAGAAATTAACTCCTCTTCAACATCCTCTATTTCTGTTATTTCCACTCTGGCAACAGAGGCGATAGAATCATCTTCCCTAAGATTGATCAATTTCACACCCTGCGCGGCCCGTCCAGTCATCCTGATCTCATCAACTGATAATCGGATTGTAACCCCTGCTTCGGTAATGATCATCAGATCGTCCCCGTCAGTTACGTTTTTAATGGAAACAAGGGCGCCGGTCTTTTCCGTGACGTTGATGGTTTTCACTCCTTTCCCACCTCGGTTGGTTACCCGGTAATCTCCAATCTTGGATCTTTTACCATAGCCATGTTCGGATACAACCAGAATATCATCCTCTTCATTGGCTACACAAACCATTCCAACCAATTCGTCCTCCTCGCTTCCTAATGTGATGCCTCTTACTCCCGAAGCTGTCCGGCCAATTGCCCGGGCATGGCTTTCATGGAACCTGATGGCTTTGCCTGATTTGACTGCCAGCATCATCTCATTATCCCCATTCGTTAACCTTGCTTCCAAAAGCTGATCGTTCTCCCTGATTGTTATGGCATTGACACCATTTTGCCGTGGTCTTGAATAGGCTTCAAGAGAGGTCTTTTTGATGGTACCCTTTTTGGTACACAGGATAATGAAGTTGTTGTTGATGTACTCCTCATCCTTCAAGGATTTAACATTGATGTAAGCCCTAACCTGGTCTTCCGGTTCGATACTAATCAGGTTCTGTATAGCCCTTCCCTTGGAAACCTTAGTTCCTTCAGGTATTTCGTATACTTTCAACCAGAAACATTTTCCCTTTTCAGTAAACAAAAGAAGGGTATTGTGCATCGTGGCAATAAACATGTGTTCCAGGAAGTCTTCATCCCGGGTACTTGAACCTTTTGAACCGATTCCTCCCCTTGATTGGGTCCTGAATTCCGTCAATGGCGTACGCTTGATATATCCCATGTGTGAAATGGTGATCACCATATCTTCATCGGCATAGAAATCTTCCGGATTGAACTCTTCAGACGCATAAACGATTTCTGTACGTCTTTCGTCGCCATACGATGCTTTGATTTCGGCCAGCTCGTCTTTGATGATCTGCATTCTCAATGGCTCTTCCGACAATACCTGTTTGTACCATTCGATCATTTTACTCAACTCGATATAATCCTGGTGGATTTTATCCCTCTCGAGACCTGTCAGTTTTTGTAAACGGAGGTCAAGGATTGCGCGTGCCTGGATGTCATCCAACTCGAAATTAGCGCACAGGTTTTCCCTGGCTTCATCTGGTGTTTTAGCCGCGCGAATGATGGAAATTACAGCGTCAAGGTTGTCAATCGCAATAATTAATCCCCTGAGGATGTGCGCTTTCTTCTCAGCCTGATCCAAGTCATATTCTGTACGTCTAATGACCACTTCATGCCGGTGTTCAACAAAATAGTGGATCAGGTCTTTTAGGTTAAGCATTTGAGGCCTTCCCTTCACCAATGCAATATTGTTGACATTGAAGGCCGTTTGGAGGGCAGTGAACTTATAAAGTTTGTTCAATACCACACTGGCCATCTCCTCGCGTTTGATATCAATGACAATCCTCATCCCTGTGCGATCCGATTCGTCGTTGATGTTGCTAATACCGTCAATTTTCTTTTCATTGACCATTTCAGCAATTTTAATGATCATCTCCGCTTTGTTGACCATATATGGGATCTCCGTGATAATCAACTTTTCACGGCCATGCTCGGTGGTTTCAATTTCGGCCCGGCCACGGACTACAATTCTTCCCCGACCCGTTTCGAATGCTTCTCGCACTCCAGAATAACCATAGATAATTCCCCCGGTAGGAAAATCCGGGGCCTTGATCTTATCAATCAACACATTCATTGAAACCTGGGGATCATCTATGTAGGCGATGATTGCCTCAATGGTGTCAGAAAGGTTATGCGGTGGCATGTTGGTTGCCATTCCCACAGCGATTCCCGAAGTTCCGTTGATCAATAAATTAGGGAATTTTGTCGGCAGAACGGTAGGTTCTGATAATGATTCATCGAAGTTAGGCTGAAAATCAACTGTATTCTTTTCTAAATCTGCCAATGCCTCCTCTGCAATTTTTTTCAGCCGGGCTTCTGTATAACGCATGGCTGCAGGACTATCTCCATCTACGGAACCAAAGTTACCCTGTCCGTCAATTAGAGGATAGCGCAACGACCACAACTGTGCCATACGGACCATTGCATAATAAACCGAAGAATCACCATGCGGATGATATTTACCCAACACCTCCCCCACTATTCTGGCGGATTTTTTATAGGGTCTGTTAGAGAAATTACCTAACTCGCTCATTCCGAACAATACCCTGCGGTGAACAGGTTTCAACCCGTCACGAACATCAGGAAGAGCCCGCGATACAATAACCGACATTGAGTAGTCAATGTAGGCCGTTTTCATTTGCTCTTCAATATTTATCGGAACAATTCTTTCTGAATCAGACATATAGATCTTATTTGTATTAAAATTTGTCAAAAAAGCAACACAAAAATAATCATTTTAAAGTTAATGATGGAATAACATCTTGATAAATTAGGGATATTTAACCTGTAATTTATATGCATTTGAATAGTGACAATATGACAATTCTAACCAGCAAATGGAAATAATATTTTTTTTGGAGTGACATCTGAATTAATAGGCTCATTACCTTTAATTTAACTGAAATACTCCTGGATTAGACAATATTATTTGTATTGAGGGGATGGCTTTTTTTATTAATATTTTTTGTTATTTTGTTAAGGGAACGATTTTTGATGGGAAGTATTTAAAACAATAGAATGGACTCAAAATTTTCGCCAAGAATTAAGGATGTTTTGACCTACAGCAGGGAAGAGGCCATACGTTTGGGCAATGATCATATTAGCACCGAACATTTGTTCCTTGGAATACTGCGGGATGGTGAAGGAATTGCTATTGATACAATGAAGCAGTTGGGTCTGGACTTTTCCAGCCTGAAAAACGAAATAGAACTTCATCTTAGAAAGGGGGCCTCCCTTCCCATGGATGCATCAATCCCATTGTTGAAAAATACGGAACGCTCCCTGAAGATTGTCTTTTTGGAAGCAAGGTCCCTTAATGAAGATACGGTTAATACAGGCCATCTGCTTTTGGCAATTCTGAAAGAAAAGGATGGTTTGGTTTTTGAACTTTTTAAAAAGAATGATTTGAATTACGATGAAGTAAAAACCAAGATTATAGAGTTATCCAAGGTTGAAAACAAATCAGATTTTCCCGAAGAGGGTGATGATCAGGATGATATGTTTGGACGAAGTAGTGGCTCCTCATCGGGCTCTTCTCAAAGCCAAAAGGGAAGCGTCAATCCCAAAACTGACACTCCTGTACTGGATAATTTCGGTGTAGACATAACCAAAGCAGCAGTGGAAGGCAGTCTAGACCCGATTGTTGGCCGCGAAAATGAGATTCAAAGAATAGCGCAAATTTTGAGTCGAAGGAAGAAAAACAACCCTGTTCTGATTGGAGAGCCCGGCGTTGGAAAATCTGCAATTGTGGAAGGTTTGGCCTTGCGTATTTCACAAAGAAAGGTATCGCGGATTCTTTTCGACAAAAGGGTTATCAGCCTCGACCTTGCCTCCATTGTCGCAGGCACCAAATACCGTGGCCAGTTCGAAGAGCGTATGAAAGCCATACTCAATGAGTTGGCCAAAGTTGACAACATTATACTTTTTATAGATGAAATACACACCATTGTTGGGGCCGGGGGAGCTACAGGATCGCTTGATGCGGCCAATATGCTCAAACCTGCACTGGCCAGAGGTGATATTCAATGCATTGGGGCTACAACACTCGACGAATACCGTCAACACATCGAAAAAGATGGCGCATTGGAGCGGAGATTTCAGAAAGTATTGGTTGAACCTACCTCGATTGAGGAGACCATAGAAATTTTGCACAACATCAAGGAGCGGTACGAAGATCATCACAACGTTACCTATACCAAAGAGGCAATCGAAGCATGTGTCAGGCTTACAGCCAGGTATATATCGGACAGACACCTTCCGGACAAGGCCATTGATGCCCTGGATGAGTCCGGATCAAGAGTTCACATTTCCAACATAACGGTTCCAGAGCGTATTATAAAACTTGAGGAGAAGATCGAAGAGGTTCGGGCCTCAAAAATTCTGGCGGTGAAGGGTCAGAACTTCGAGCTGGCCGCAAGCTATCGCGACAATGAAAAAAACCTTCTCACCCTTGTTGAAAAGGAGAAAGAGATATGGGAACGAGAGCTGGAAAGTCACCGTGAATTGGTGGATGAACCGCAGGTGGCAGATATTGTTGCCATGATGTCAGGTATTCCTGTCCAGAAAATTGCTCAGGCAGAGGGTAAACGTCTGCAGGTGATGTACAACGACATGAAGAAGAACATCATCGGCCAGGATGAGGCCGTTGAGAAAATTACCAAAGCGATTCAAAGGAACCGTGCCGGATTGAAGGATCCGAACAAACCAATCGGCTCTTTTATCTTCCTTGGGCCCACCGGCGTTGGTAAGACTCAGTTAGCCAAAGTATTGGCCCAATATCTATTTGATACAACCGATGCCTTGATTCGGGTGGATATGAGCGAATACATGGAAAAATTCTCCGTATCGAGGCTCGTCGGCGCTCCTCCCGGATATGTTGGGTATGAAGAGGGTGGCCAGCTAACCGAAAAAGTCAGAAGAAAACCCTACGCAGTTATTTTGCTTGATGAGATTGAGAAGGCCCACCCGGATGTCTTTAATATACTGCTCCAGGTGATGGATGAGGGCCGTCTCACTGACAGTCTGGGTCGAAAGATCGATTTCCGTAACACCATCCTGATCATGACATCAAACATTGGCACCAGGCAATTGAAGGATTTTGGTCAGGGTGTCGGATTCAATACCAGAACAACGGCGGAAGATGAAAACGAGCACAATAAGTACGTCATTCAAAAAGCGTTAAAACGTGCCTTCGCACCGGAATTTCTTAACCGGGTTGATGATGTGGTAATGTTTAATTCACTGGAAAAGAATCATATAAATCAAATTATTGATATTGAGTTAAAAGGATTCTACCAAAGAATTGAGGCTTTAAAATATAAACTCTACATCTCTGATGAGGCCAAGGATTTCATCGCTGATAAAGGTTTTGACCCGCAATTTGGCGCCAGACCGCTAAAACGCGCCATTCAAAAATATCTGGAAGATGAGATTGCCGAGGTTATTATTGGCAGCGAAATCATGGAAGGTGACACCATTACTGTTGAATTGAACGAAGCAAAAGATAAAATTGTAGCCAAAATTGTCAAACAGGAGGCTGTAGATATTCAACTTCCGGGTTTACCGGAGTTGCCTGCTGAAACCAAAGAGTAACCTTACTTTTTGTCCAATTTTTTGGCTTCATTCCAATAGACATCCATCTCTTCAAGGGTCATCTTTTGAAGAGATTTTCCTTTTAATAAGGTCTTCTCTTCCAGATAATTGAACCTTCTGATAAATTTCTGGTTGGTTCGTTCAAGCGCACTTTCCGGATCTATGCCATACAACCTGGCTGCATTGACAATGGAGAAGATAAGATCACCAAATTCGTTTTCCATCTCCTTTTTCCTGCCTGCCTTGACCTCTTCCTCCAATTCGCCAAGTTCCTCTTTTACTTTATCCCACACCTGTTCCTTATATTCCCAGTCAAACCCCACGCCCCTCACCTTTTCCTGTATCCTGTTTGCTTTTACAAGCGCCGGCAATGCCATCGGAACTCCTTCCAGCACACGCTTGTTTCTCCCCTTTTCGGTGAGTTTCAAGTTTTCCCAGTTGCGGATTACCTGATCAGAATTTTCGACTTCCGTAGATCCAAAAACGTGCGGATGACGATATATTAATTTGTCAATGAGGTGATTAATGACTTCTCCAATATCAAATGAACCCTGCTCCTCCCCTATTTTGGCATAAAAGACAATGTGAAGCAAGATGTCCCCAAGCTCTTTCTTTATCTCCTGAACATTGTTTTCCAGAACGGCATCTCCCAGTTCGTATACCTCTTCAATGGTCAGTTTACGCAACGATTCGTTGGTTTGTTCGCGGTCCCATGGACATTTTTCACGAAGTTCATCCATGATATCCAGCAACTTACCAAACGCTTCCATTTTCTCTTCCCGCTTCATTCTTCATAGATTTAATTTGCGAAGATACACTTTTGCCTGTTTTATTTTTCTGAAGCCCCGCAACAGAAAACGGTATCAAAAAAATCTTTAATTTGCAGAAAATTCTATGTTGGTTTTTCTGGCCTATGATTGAAAACGCTTTTTACCTTGACGGTATTGAACCTGCTGATTTTTACGGAATCAGGAATTCTAAACTGGATCTCATTAAGAAATATTGTCCCAATCTATCATTGGTTGCCAGAGGAAATCTTTTGAAAGTGAAGGGGGACGAAATACAAGTCACCTTGTTTTCCCAAAAATTTCAGCTGATCCTGGAACATTATTATCGCTTCAATACGCTTTCTGACGAGACGATCCATCAAATCATGATGAATGACCCTGAGAGTATGGATCAGAACATCCTTAACAACAGTGATGTGCTTCTCTTCGGGAATGCAGGCAAACCGGTAAGGGCGAGGACGCTCAATCAGAAAAGGCTTGTGGAGAGCTGCTCCGATGTCGATTTGATGTTTGCCATTGGACCTGCCGGGACCGGCAAGACCTATACTGCAATAGCCCTGGCTGTTAAATTATTGAAAAACAGGGAGATAAAAAGAATTATCCTCAGCAGGCCGGCAGTGGAAGCTGGTGAAAATCTGGGATTTCTTCCGGGCGACCTTAAAGAAAAGATTGATCCGTATCTGCAACCGCTTTACGATGCGCTTTTGGATATGATTCCGGCAAAAAAACTTGAAGAGTACCTCAAAGATGGAATTATCCAAATTGCCCCGCTTGCTTTCATGCGTGGAAGGACTTTGAGTAACGCCTTTGTGATCCTGGATGAGGCCCAAAACACCTCCGTCCCGCAATTGAAGATGTTCCTTACCAGGATGGGGCTCAATACCAAGTATGTGATTACCGGCGACGTAACGCAAGTAGATCTGCCCAGAAATCAACAATCCGGATTAATCTTTGCCTTGAAGATTCTCAAGGGAATTGATGGAATAGCAACCATATATTTTGACCACACAGATATTATAAGGCATAAACTGGTCAAGGACATCGTGATGGCCTATGATCGGTACGAAGAAAAGAGAGATGAACACAAAAAGTTATAACAAATTGATAAAAAGGAATTTAATATGAGCACAGCTATTGTCACAACAAATTTTACTTTTCCCGGATTGAAGGACGTCTACAAAGGAAAAGTTCGTGATGTGTACAACATCAACAATGAATACCTGGTAATGGTTGTTTCGGACCGTATCTCGGCCTTCGATGTTGTTTTACCCAAAGGGATCCCTTTTAAAGGTCAGGTATTAAACCAGATCGCTTCAAAATTTCTGGATGCCACAGCCGACATTGTCCCCAATTGGAAAATTGCCACCCCCGACCCGATGGTAACTGTCGGTCACATGTGCGAACCTTATAAAGTTGAAATGGTCATTCGGGGTTACTTGACAGGCCACGCATGGAGAGAATACAATTCCGGAAAACGGACCCTTTGCGGCATACAACTTCCTGAGGGAATGAAGGAGAACCAAAAATTTGCTGAGCCGATCATTACCCCAACGACAAAGGCCTCAGAAGGACATGATGAGGATATCTCCCGCGAGGAGATCATTTCCCAGGGATTGGTGTCTGCCGACGAATACACTATATTAGAGCAATATACGAGAGCGATTTTCCAGCGTGGTATCGAAATGGCGGCCAAAATGGGCCTGATTTTGGTAGATACCAAGTATGAATTTGGGAAAAAGGAAGGCGTCATCTACCTCATTGACGAAATTCATACACCCGACTCTTCGCGCTATTTTTATGCCGATGGCTATCAGCAAAGGCTTGCCAAGGGTGAAAATCAGAAGCAATTATCCAAGGAATTTGTTCGCCAATGGTTGATTGAAAACAATTTCCAGGGCAAAGAGGGACAAGTGGTTCCTTTTATGAGCGATGACTTTGTCGATCAGATTTCGGAGCGCTACATTGAACTCTTTGAACACATTACAGGAGACAAATTTGTCAGAGCAGAACTGGTAGATGTAAATGAGAGGATCTATCAAAATATATCCTCATATTTAAGCAAAAAGCTGTAATTCAACGAGATGAATCAAAGTTAAAAATTTGCAAATACTTGAATTCTTCGTGTTTCCTTTGTGCTTTCCTTCGTGTCCATTGTGGTGAAATTTAAAAACTTAACCACAAAGGGCCCTAAGGTACTCGCCAAGGACACAAATGAAGATTGTATACATACATGAATGTAAAATACTTACAATCAGATATTTAATTTAATGAGAAAAAGATTCCAATTCAGTATACTCCTCACCTTGTTTTTTGCATCAATAGTTTGTGCACAAACAGCGCCCAAAGGAGCTGCCACATTTGTTGCCATGGGCATGCAGGTTCCGAAATTTCAATTTGAATCAACTAAGGGCAAGACAACATCTATCAGGGATTTTAAAGGCAAGTTTGTCTTAATCAATTTCTTTGCAACATGGTGTGGCCCTTGCAAAATGGAGTTACCTAAAATTCAGGCTGAAATCTGGAACAAACACCACGACAACCCCAAATTTGTCATGTTGACTTTTGGGCGCGAACATAACTGGCAGGAGGTGAATAAGTTCAAAAAGGACAATGGTTTTCTATTTTCTTTCTATCCTGATCCCAAACGGGGCGTTTATGGGAAATTTGCCGCACAGACTATCCCCAGGAGTTTTTTGCTGGATGAAGAAGGAAAAATCATCTACATGTCTGAAGGATTTGAAGAGAGTCACTTCAACGAGCTGGTTAAGCTGATTGACAGTAAGCTATAAACCCTGCTTTGATTGTGGAAGTGCATAACCCTGGTTACTTTATAGAAGAATAGGTGAGCTGCAATTTTAACGCCATTACGCAATTTTAAAAAAAATGAAATAAAATGTCCCCACTCTGGATTTTTAATCGTTCATAGGATGAAATATTTAATTTAAAAAACAATGAAAGAATTCGTATTAATTTTCAGACTCACCGACACTTCAGATGCCAAACCATCTCCGGAACAAATGCAGGAAAGGATGAATTGGTTGGGAGGTATTGCATCACAAAACAAATTGGCTGACAAAGGGAAAGCGCTTTCAGTCGGTAATGCAAAAACTGTGAAGCCCGGCAATGTTGTGACAGATGGCCCTTACACGGAAATAAAGGAGTTCATTAGCGGCTTTATGATTGTAAAAACAGAAACTATTGAAGAAGCAGTTGAATTGGCAAAAGCTAATCCTATTTTCAAACAAGGTGGTAATATTGAAGTAAGGGAAGTAATAAACCCCTTGGGAAACAGCTAGATCTAATCGCAGAGATGGCAATGAAGTACAATGAGCTATTACCCCACCTTTTTAGGTTGGAGTACACTAAAATGACGGCTGTATTATGCCGTCATTTTGGTTTACAGCACATTGAAATAGCCGAAGATATTGCAAGTGAGACTTTTTTAAAAGCAACAGAAGAATGGGCCCTTGGTATCATTCCTGAAAACCCGACTGCATGGCTTTATACAGTTGCGAAGAACAAAACCATAGATTATCTCAAACGGCATACGATTTTTGAAAAAAAAATTAAGGGTGCAATTAATAAAGAGGTATTTGAAGTTGAACAGGACTATGATTTTAATAAGCAAACGATAGCGGATAGCCAATTGGGTATGATTTTTGCCGTTTGCAATCCAGTTATCTCAACAGAAGTACAAATCTGCCTGGCACTTCAAATTCTTTGCGGATTTAGCGTGGAAGAAATTGCGGATGCGTTCCTCACTAAGACAGAAACTATTAAAAAAAGGCTATTTAGAGCTCGGAAGAGTCTTCGTAATGACAATTTCGAAATTAAGGTGTTGCAGGAAGCAACAATAAAGTCAAGGCTTGACACCGTTTTATTGACATTATACCTGTTATTTAATGAAGGTTATTTTTCGAAATCGAACAATCATTTAATTCGCAAAGACCTATGCTCTGAAGCTATTAGGCTTACTCTTATTTTAACCGAAAACCCAATGACAAATACATCAAAAGCCAATGCACTTCTCGCCTTAATGTGTTTTCAGAGTTCAAGGCTTGATGCCAGGGCAGGTGTCACCGGAGAAGTGATTCAGTATGAACAGCAAGATAAAAATTTGTGGAGTAAGGAGCTAATCGAAAAAGGTAATTATTATTTGGTGAATTCCTGCTCAGGAAATGAAATTTCTAAATATCATTTGGAAGCAGGTATTGCTTATTGGCATACTGCCCCCGCTGATAAAAATAAATGGGAACAGATATTACATCTATATGATCAGCTTATCCTTATAGAATATTCTCCAATAACAGCATTAAACAGAATATTTGCCTTAGCAAAAGTACGCGGTAACGAGCTGGCAATAAAAGAAGTAAAAAAACTAAACCTGAATGAAATTAACTATTACCATTCTTTGTTAGGCTATTTGTATGCAAACATGGACGTTAACAAATCCATTAGTTATTACAACAAGGCCATTACTTTGACAAAATCCTTGGCAGAGAAGGAAATACTGATAAAAGAAATAGAACAACTGGATAAAAGGAAAGGCAATACCTAATACAATCAAGTCATGCCATATCCATCATGTGATAGAATTAAAAGCCGTCT
This sequence comes from Prolixibacteraceae bacterium, assembly GCA_023228025.1. Classification (GTDB taxonomy): domain Bacteria; phylum Bacteroidota; class Bacteroidia; order Bacteroidales; family Prolixibacteraceae; genus CAINVV01. The sequence continues at coordinate 14,464 of JALOCD010000080.1, forward strand.
TGACAGGGGCATCAGACGGCTTTTTGCTTTCAAAAATCTATGAAAAAACGGTTTCGCTTACCATGCAAAGTTGCATCAAATATTCGTTAAACCGTTTCAACGTAGTTTAAATAACGTTAAATCTCGAGGATCTAAATCCCTAATTTAATGACGATTCCAGCTTTCCCCCAGATACCTGGCTGTTCCACATTTCCGTAATCAAAATAGGTGATATTCAGCAAATTGTTGGCTTCAACAAAGAAGGTAAATTGATTTTTGACCCAGTTTATGCGGGTATCCACAAGCCATAAAGGTTTGTATTTCACTTCATCCCCATATTTGCTGCCGGTCCAGGAGGTATATGTTCCATTTCGATCCTGGTAGGAAAATAGCCAACTGGCATTCAAATGTTTGGCAATGGCGTGTGTCAGTCGGATGTCAACTTTGTGCTTCAGATAATCCAGCAAATATTTTGAGATGAAGGTACCTGACTCCTTGTCCTGCGTCATGAAGCCATACGAAAAATCCAATGATTGGATAAATAGCTTCTTTTCGAACAGTTTCGATGGATTTAGCCTGGTGTTGAATTCAAAACCTGCAGTATTCAGGTTGGTCAAATTTTGTGCGTTCCAGACTGTTTCAGTGGGTTGTCTGACCCAATCGATCATATTTTTTCCCCATCTTTTGAATAGGGTTACATTGGCTGTTATCCATTCGTTTCCATATTTCAATCCGGTTTCGACCGAAAGGGCCTCCTCAGGACGCAGATCTGAGTTTCCAATGTTGGTTGCACTTTTGTAATAAAGATCGGTAAAAGTTGGGAGACGTAACGACTTGTTCAGCGAAAGATATAATTTCAATAGACGAACAATTTTCCATCCCAAATCAAAACCGGGATAGATTTGCCATTTTCTGCCTAACGAGGAGTTATTGTTGACCATGGCCCCAGCTGAGAGATCAAACGCACCAAAATGTTGCGAATATTCGCCAAAAAGGCTGAGATTGGTCCTGCTGTCAGCATATTTAAACTGAATACCTGATTCGCCCGGAACATTGGTTGGCGTACTCATCACCTTACCAAGGACAGTACTCCAGATATTTTCGCTCCTGAAATCGGTTCCGAAGGCGAGTTTTCCAAATCCGGCCGTGACCCAACCGCTTAGATTAGAGCCATAAGTGTCCGTCAAATGGTAGTTGTGTGATTTATACCAGGAGGGTGCATTTTCGAAGTCCCTGAATAGCTCAAACCGATCCTGGTTTCTTCTCCAGTAAAATGAAGGAGAAAGGTGGAGTGTGCCAATGGAGACGGCTTTTACAGAGGCGAAGGTGGTTGTAATCCGTTCGAACTGGTTGGGATAGGCAGGAGTATAGAAATCATTGGCGCCAAATGCCCGATCAGTGTATCCACACTGGAATTGCAGTTTCCCGGTAGGATATGCCCAAGTGCCACTGTAAAAAATGTTACCTGTTTTGAAGTCCCTGTTTGGAAGTGAGCCGTCGGCTCTTTTGTAATCGCCGGACAAACTGTTGGTCAAATTTCCTGACTTAAAAGAGGAGTTGAGCGCGGTCTCCAGAAAGCCGTATTGGCCTGAGCCGAATCGTCCTGTAATTTGAGCGGGGGATGTCTCTCCGGTAATGATGTTTATGGCCCCGGCGAAGGCGTTGGGCCCATAAATTCTGGATGAGGGTCCTTCGAGAATTTCGATGCGGTCGACGGCATCGAAACTGACCGGCAAGTTTAGGTTGTGGTGTCCGGTTTGGGGGTCGTTGAGCGGAATGCCGTTCAGTAAGATCAATACCTGGTCGAATGAACTTCCGCGGATGCTGATATCTGCCTGTACCCCATTGTTTCCGCGCTGCCTGACATCAACAGCGGATGCGAATTTTAGCAGATCCTGAAGATCGTGAACGGGAGCATTCGCAAGCTCCTCCCTGGCAATAATTTGTACGATGCGCGCTGTCTGGGAAAATGCGACAGGAGTGCGCTGTGCACTTATAACAACCTCTTCCACCTCCACCTCTTTGATGTGTTGTAGTGTGTCGCCGGTTGTCACCAACAATAAACGTTCGGCATGGGCAGGCGCCGAGAAAGTCAAATAGCTGATACTCAATGTAGCTATCTGTATGACCTTGTGCATACTGGAAAAGACCGAGAAGCCTTTTCTACCCCATTTCCTGAACGTTACTGCCGGCTTTTGTGTGCACAAAAACCTTTTTTGATTCATATTTAAAATTTTTAATTAAAACTGACCAAAAATATTCTTTTTATGGATTCAAATGATCATTTTTGTCGGGAGGGAGATGGAAATTCAATTGACAATTGAAAATTGACAATTGAAAATTACGGCTAACGCAATATTGTAGAATATGTTAGCAACCACAAAAGGAGATTGTCTTTTCCATGCGATGCATTAAGTACACACATATTTATAACCAACAAATTAACAGTATGAGCACCAATCGAAGAGAGTTTATCAAACAAGGAAGTATTGCCGGGGTAGGATTAACCGGGTTGACCATGGTCAGCGATGATCTATTTGCACAGAAAAAGGAAAAGGGTAAAAAAACAGCGCCACGGGATGAAAGCATCGTGCGCGTTGGATTTATTGGTGTGGGTGGCCGCGGTCGGGGTCATGTGCTTGATTCTATAACCGTTGGCGGTATCAAGATCGTCGCTGTTTGTGATATCAGCGCTGAATCACTCGACAAAGCCAAACAAATAATTGCCAAGGGTGGCATGAAAGAACCCAAACTTTATACCGGGCACGACCATGCTTATGAGGAGATGCTAAAAAATGAAGAGTTGGATGCGGTTATCATCGCTACTCCCTGGGAATGGCATGTACCTATGGCCGTCGCATCGATGCGGGCAGGAGTACCTTATACAGGTGTGGAAGTATCTGCTGCCAATACACTTGAAGAGTGTTGGGACCTTGTCAATGCGCATGAAGAGACCGGCAAGCAGTTGATGATCATGGAAAATGTTTGCTACCGCAGGGATGTGATGGCCATTCTCAACATGGTCCGCAGCAACATGTTTGGTGAAATCGTGCATTGCAGGTGTGGTTACGAACATGATTTGCGCGCTGTCAAATTTGATTTATTGAAAAACGATCTCAAAATTGGGAAAGAGGCCCATTCAGAGGCTCAATGGAGAGGTCTGCACTCGGTTCGCAGAAACGGTGACCTTTATCCGACGCACGGATTAGGGCCTATCGGTACCTATCTCGACATCAATCGTGGTAACCGGTTTTTGACGCTTTCGGCAATGGCCACAAAATCCAGGGGACTTCATGATTATGTCGAAGATCATGCAGCGAAAGATAGTATTTACAAAAATATCCAGTTCAATCTCGGCGATATCGTCACCTCCATGATTAAATGTGCCAATGGGGAGACGATCCTTGTTACACACGACACCAACCTTCCCCGCCCCTACTCACTGGGTTTCAGGGTGCAGGGAACCAATGGTTTATGGAGAGGTGAAGGGGCTGGCAACTGGCAGGATCCTGCCCAGGCAATTTATGTGGAGGGCCAAAGTAAATCTCACGTTTGGGACCCCTCAGAACCCTGGCTAAAAAAACATGACCACAAATTGTGGAGAGAGAAAGGGTCACAGGCAGAGGGTGCTGGTCACGGGGGAATGGATTTCATCATGTTGAACGACTTTTTTGATGCCGTACGCGGCAAAAAAGAGGTTCCACTTGATGCTTATGATGCTACAGCATGGAGCGCTGTTTCCGCCCTTTCAGAGATGTCGGTTGCCAGAGGTGGCGCATCCGTAGATTTCCCTGATTTTACCAGAGGACAATGGATTAAACGAAGGCCGCATTTTGCCATGGACAGCCAATTCCCGATCAACGAGGAAAGGGCATTGATCAACAATCTTTTCTAAACAAAAATGGGAGTTTTTCAACTCCCATTTTTGTTTATTTTTTATCCACTTTGTTGAAAATCGTTTGGTTGACCACCAACGGTGTTGCCCAAAAAGAAAGAAACAGTAGGTAAGAAAGAGTTACATAATTGAACAACATTCCGGTCCTTAATCCAAAATGATCGGCCAAAGATCCAACAATTAAGGGTGTAACAGCGCCACCCATGATTCCGGAACAGAGAATCCCCGAAAAGGAACCATGGTGTTCTGCGATCGAATTCATTCCCAATGAAAATACGATCGACCACATCACTGAAGCACAAAAGCCCATGGCAATAAAAGCATAGAAAGAGATCTTTGGATCGGCAGTAAACAGCGCTGTTGCCAAACATGTCATTGCACTCAATACAAATACCCGTAACACGATTTTACTGTCTACCAGTTTCAATAATCCCAATCCAAGGATACAGCCAATGGTCATTAAACCCCAGTACCATTGCACAGCCTGGGCCCCTTCAACTTCAGGGCGTAGTCCGTGGTATGTTTTCAGAAACTCCGAAATCCAGTTAGCGACGCCTTGTTCGGTCCCGACATAAGCAAAGATTCCAAAAAAGAATACAATGACCGTCTTGTTTTTAAGTAGGTGAACAATGGTATCCCAATTCCCGGTTTTTTCATCCTCCTTGAGTTCCACCTTTGGAAATTTTGAGGCTGCAACAACAAAAATCATCAAAAAGGCTATGATAGCAAATACCCAATAGATCGAAACCCAGGTAAGATTGGCCGGAACGAGTCCACCCAGGAATTTTACGATACCTCCCGGGGTACCCTGCGGCCCAAGTTCGCTAACCAGATGGGAGTATAGCATTGGACTAAGGAAGGAGGCACCACCAAAAAACAGCTGAGCCATAACGGAGTTGAAGGCAAAATGTTCTTCCCCACCCGAAACGCGCAGCAATGGGTTGATTGCAACCTGCAGGATGGCCATTCCGGCTCCGATAAAGAAAAGGGAACCCAGCATCACACCGAATTTCGGTACCAGGCCAAAGATCAACGCTCCGGCAAACGCAGAGATAAAGGCTGTCATCATGACCCTCTTTTCTTTGAACCGCTCCGTCATCAAGCCTGCGGGTATCGACATCACGCCGTATGCCACGAAGAAAAAGAGAGGCAGAAAGGCTGCCATCGTATTGCTGGCATGAAAATCATCTTTAGCCACCGGCAGAATAGCGCCCAATATGTTTGTCAAAAATGAGATCACAAAAAAGACGATAAAAACCAGGAAAACTATGTAGTAGTTGCGCTTCATTTATTTGATATTTAATTAATTACAAATTACAGATTACAAATTACAGATTACAAATTACAGATTACAAATTACAGATTAAATGAGATCAGTTTGAACTTTGTAGAAATCCCCAATCTTTAATTTGTAATTTGTAATTCAATGTCGTTTAGTTAACGTTTATTTATAATCGTTTGTAGTTCATCGAGTAAGGTCGTTTTGGTTTCATCTTTCTGGGTTCACTTCTTCCGGGTCTGATG
>JALOCD010000081.1 GCA_023228025.1 Prolixibacteraceae bacterium
TCTGGTATCGAACCCGAAGGGCTCCTTCTGAATGAAACTCTCGCCATTGATTTTCAGGCTTTTTTTGTCATACGAGTAGGCAGCTCCTACCAATGCATAACTATCGGCATCAATCCACAATTTTCCGTTAAAACAGGGAAATTCTGTATCAGTTAACCGATCGAAGCGAATGATCCAGGTGATTCTTCGATTGATCATTTCCGGTTGTTCGAACTTGTACTGGTACAAATATTCGTAATCCGGATCCAGAAATGTCTCTGCATTTTTTACCACATCCAAAGAGTTGATTCCCAAAGGTCCTCCCTGAACTTTAATAAATACCTCTTTGGGTTTGCGGTTGAGGTCTGCTTTTCTCCCTTTTACAAACCGCACCCGATCGGATTCATTGAATTGATAGGGTGGTTTAAGAATCTCCATGACAGCTTCCCAAACACCGACATAATTTCCGTCCTGACGCGCTGTTTCCCGGTAAAAGGTGACCATGAGCTGGGGTTGATCCTGATAGTTTTTGGCAATATTATTTCTGAATTGCTGTAAAATGTACCGGGGATCGGCCGGCTTGACTAAAATTTCCCTTAAATGAATTGATTCCTCCTGGAGTTTGACCACCAATACTTTAGCCAGTTCTTTGACCGGAATAATATTTTGTTTGTAACCTACAGAGCTGATTATAATGTTGTTGTTTCTAAGCAGGTAAGGGATCTTTAAATCAAAATTTCCCTCATGGTTGGTCATGGTACCAATGTAAGTTCCTTCAATGGTTACCGAAGCGTAAAAGACCGGTGTTTTGCCATCTTTTTCGACAACCCGCCCGGTGATTTTAAGTGGTTTTGGTTCAACCCTGGTAATGATCAGCTGACGATCGATAAGGCTTACGGAGAAAATAGAGTCGGGTAGCAGTATTTTCAGAACCTCCCCCAAAGGAGTGTCTGTCACCGAAAAATTTATTTTTTGTTCAGGGAGTAAGTCAGGATTGTATGAAAAGAAAAGTTCGTTGTCCGAAACCAACTTTTCGAGAATGGTTTCAACATTGGTCGAATCCATTTGAAGGGAGATGCGCCTTTTGAGGGGTTCAATTTGCTCCTGTGCAGAGAGTTGCACAAGCGGGGCGAGAAACAGGATCAAAAACAGGATCTTTGATCTATGTAGCATGGTCATCTCTTTTTTGAGACCGGTTCGTTGGTTCTGGATCTATTTTCGCGAAAAAACAAAGCCATCCCCCTCTTTTTGCGCGGTTAAATGATGTGTTTTAGCAATAATTTTAACTATTTCCCCAAGATCAAATTTTTCAAAATTGGCGGTGTATGGAAGGTCTCCAATTCCCGGATCAGTGAAGGTGATCCTGACATGATATACATTTTCGAGCTCATCGAAAACCGCTGACAAAGGGGTATGATGGAAAGATACTTCCCTGGTGATCCAGGATAGATAATTGGGATCCAGACTGTTGGCGACTTCAATTTTTCCCGTTTCGGATCGGAATTTTCCACTCCATCCGGCTATAAGTAAAGCCTCCCCGTTTTGGTTTTTTTCATGTAACCGGACGCTTCCACTGGTAACATTGACCTTTACCCTTGCATTCCCCGGATAGGCAGAAATCATGAAGGAGGTACCAAGATCCTCAACTTCCATGTTACTCAGCTCGACGATAAATGGGTTAGCTGAATCGTGAACAACTTCGAAGTATGCTTCTCCGGATAGTTTCACTTTCCGGCTTCCATCTGCAAATTGGGCAGGAAATTGTAAGGTTGAACTTGCGTTCATTTTCACAGTGGTACCATCCGGAAGTACAACGGTGGTAAATTCGGAGGGATTTGCAACTGTCTGAACAGTTTTCATCTCAGGAGCTGCGAGAGCTGTCAATTTTTCAATGATTTTTGCAGGCCGATCAGTCAGCAAAAAAGTGATCGAACCCAATGCGATGAGGACCACAAAAATGGCCGCATACCGCAGCAAGTTGAATCTTTTTAGGGGAACAATTTTTGCATCAGTAGAAAGCGATTCATTTAGCTTTGTCCATGCGATATCGGAATCACTGTTATGATAACTGTATGCGATGCCGGCAAGGTCCCATGTTTTTTCCAACTCCCGAAATTCATCAGTTGCCGGAAATCCTTTCTCATCGTTTACTTCCGACTCGCCGGCCAGATACGAAACAAACCTCTCTTCTATTTTATTATTTTCCACCATTTACTTTTTATCATTTCACCCATCGCCCTTTTTACAGGAACCACCTCGCATAGGGATAACTGCCCTATCTAATTTTCACATTTCCCAATTTCCACATTTACATACCTTCCCTTCCACATTGACAAGTTCCTATCTAAATACCCCTATCCGAAAGAATAAAAAAGAGCACCAAATGGTGATATTCTTTCAATGATTCGCGTAGTTGCTTCAATGCCAGGGTCATTTGAGCTTCAACTGTTTTAACAGAAATGTCCAGTTGGTCTGCAATTTCGCGGTATTTCAACCCCTCTTCACGGGCAAGCCTGAAAATTTCCTGTCTTTTGGGTGGAAGGGCATTGATGGCCGATTCAATTTTTTCGAGCAGTCCTATTTCCGGGTAGAAGGCGCTAAAATCCTCCTCGTCCTGAGTTTTTTCCATCTGCATCCGAAGATATCCCGTCCGCACCCTGGTCTTTTCCAGATGGTTGAGGCTGTGATTTCTTACAGATCTGAACAGGTAATGGATAAGCGAGGTGGTAATTACCAGGCTATGACGGTTTTGCCACAATTTCAGAAAAACATCCTGTACAATATTTTCGGCGGTTGCCAGGTCGTTGACAAAGCGAAATGCATAGGCCTTCAACGGTTTGTATGAATCCCTGAAAATTTGTTCAAAGGCTTGCCTGTCGTTGTGACGGAGTGCTTCCAGAATATTTTGCTCTTCGGCAGGATTCATAAAATTCCCCTCCAGCTTACTGTCAAACCATTTCCCATCTCTTTCCCCACTATTTCTATATATTTCAAATTATTTCTACTTATAACCACCTTTTTGCTTTCCTGCCAGGCGATCTTTTCTCCGATCAAAATAATTTCTGAATTTACGACAAACAATTTATTAGTGAAGTTGTTTTTTCAAAAATTATTTTCGGGTTAAGATTTTTGGTTTATATTTGCACCGCATTGAGAAAAGCGGATCAACGCCCGGGTGGCGGAATTGGTAGACGCGCTGGACTCAAAATCCAGTGATAGCAATATCGTGCGGGTTCGATTCCCGCCCCGGGTACTTAAAAACCCCTTAATCAACTAAAGATTAAGGGGTTTTGATTTTTCAAAGAGGGAATTTAAGAGCGAATTTGAGACTATTCCAGAATCTCCTTGTCGTGCATGTTTTTAAGGAAGGCAACAAAATCGTCTTTGAGATCTGAATCCATCCATTCCATTGCGCGCTTCGGGTGCTCGTTCAGCGACCCCGAAATCATGTACGGAATGTGGTATCCCCAGTCTATTTGCTTTTGCAACGGTAAAATATGATCCTGAATAGATTGCAAAACGGGTAACATACGGTATTTGGGATTTTTAAGGAAAGCCATCAGCAGCTCGGTGGGGCAGTTTCCAGCTCCTCGACCTAATCCCAGGAAGGTGCTATCCAGCATGGTAATCCCTTCGATGATCGAGGTAATGGTGTTTGAAAATGCCAATTGCATATTGTTGTGGGCATGAATGCCGATGGTTTTTCCTGGTAATGCATTTTTGTATCTGCGCGCAAGCGTTTCGATGTGTTCGCAATACATGTTACCAAAGCTGTCGACCAAATAAAATATTGGCACATTCGACTTGGACACATCGTTCAGGGCTTCGTCCAAATCGCGTTCATTGACCGTAGATACTGACATAAGGTTAATCGTGGCTTCGTAGCCTTTGTCCAAACAATATTCGGCATGGTAAATGGCTTTATCCATTTGATGAACATAGCAGGCCACCCGCATCATATCAATAATACTCTCCTTCTTCGGCTTAATCTGATTGAGTTCAATTCGCCCAATATCCAACATTGTTGAAATCTTTGTATTGCTTGGATTGTCGCCAACGATGCGTCGCAGATCATTCTCCTCGCAAAACTTCCAAGCCCCGTTTTCAACGCGGGAATAGGCAGTTTCGCTACTTTTATAACCTATTTCCATATAATCCACACCCGCCTCTACACAAGCGTTATAGACCGACTTTACAAAATCGTCGCTAAACTGCCATTTATTCATCAGTCCACCGTCACGCACGGTGCAATCCATGATTTTAATCTCTTTGTGGTACATATTTCTTATTTATTTACACGTTTCATCGGACAGTTTATGCTCTTCACTAATGCTGTAATTGAGCAACTTGCAATAGATGCATTCGAAAACTTCTGCCGAAAGCCCCTTCTCCGCAGCCCATTGCCCCCGGGAAGAGATAACCTCGTCGTACCGGGGCTGGGCAACAATATCGTCGGCCGTTTGCTTGAATTTGACAATGGCACGCACGTATTGAAACCTTTCGGCAAACAGATCAATGATCTGTCTGTCGAGTCTGTCAATTTCAGCCCTGATTTCCTCTTTCGAATTGCATTCATGAGGAAAGTTAATACCTTGCTTTGTTGTTGACATATAAACCCTTATGTTTTGAATATTGAGTTTTAAGACAATTACTTATTGCATAAAATAGACCGGCGAAAATAATGAATTTTCAGCCCAAACGTAACAAAAATATGATATTTGTCACTATTTTCTGAGAAGTCAAAATTTCATAATGGGAAATCTGGTTTTCCGTCCTTTTGATTTAATGGCAACCAATATTTACCAATGCATATCAGTACTATCAGGGCATCCGTATAAAATGCAATTTTGTTTAGGCCTAATCTCAATAATCGTCGTAATTTTTTGCTTCAAACACTTTGAATTATGCCTTTAATGTATTAACTTTGAGTGTTTAGCATTTTAAAATATTTAAGTTGAATTACGAAAAGCAAATTTCGTAATTGTCCCTTACGCGCAAGTATTAGTCTTTTCTTCCGTGATCTCAAGTTAGGTACTTAAATATTAATATGATGAAAATTATTGGCAGGTTTTTATTTTACCTGTTGGTTTTGGGAGTAATTCTTTGTACGACTGCTTGCGACGACCCAGATGTAGCGCCATCTGATGAAAATGAAAATCCTACCCCCATTAACAACACAACTGATCTTGGCAACTTAAAAATTGGTTTAAATGTTGAAGTTGCCAATACTACTATTGGGACACAAGGAGGAACAGTCAAGGTGTCTCAGACTAACTCCCCGGTAAATGGAATGGAAATTGTTGTGGCTTCGGGTTCATTTAGTTCATCTCAGAACTTCAAAATCACGACTGCCGAAATCATCGAGAACAAGTTGGGAGCCAATGTAAACCCTATTACTCCACTGATCTCTATTTCGTATGGAGGTGGGTATTCGAACGGAATAATGGAAATTAAGATTCCGATTAAGCTGCCTTCGGGACACACTGCCCTTGGTTTCTATTACGATCCATTCACCGGGAAATTGGAGGGAATTCCTGTAATTGCACTTTCCTCAAACTCAATTACTTTATTGACTCGTCACTTCATGTCTGCAAGTCAGTTAAAAAGCGCAGAACTGAAGGCGGGAGTAGCAGAACCAAACAAAGCCAATATCATTATTACTTCAATCTCGGAAAGTTTCCTGAACTCGCAGCCAGTAATTGCCTCTGGATTTAAGCCAGGTGTCGATGATTGGGAATTTACGAATTATGGCTCATACATTGCTACCGGGGGACATTGCGCAGGTCAGAATATGGCAGCGATGTGGTATTATTTTGAGAAAAAACCTACATCGGGGAGCCTTTTCAATAAATTCAGTGACAATCCAAAGCTATGGCAGGACAATGCCCGTGGTTACAAGTTCTGTTCAGTTATTCACAAAGACCTGGATTGGGTAGGCAAAGTCGCCACCTTTTTTGATAAATATATTGATAAAAACCAGGAACTTGATAAACTCAAATTGCTCACAATTGCAGGTACCATGCTGGTTACCGGAGAGCCACAAGGAATTGGCATTTACTATCAGAATGGAGTAAGGACCGATGGAACACCAAGTTATGCCGGGCACGATTTAATCTGTTACCAGGTTTCAGTAAGCGGAGGTAAATTATACATATCCGATCCGAATACTCCTGGTACAGAACAGTCAATTAGTTTTACCAATAACAAATTTGATCCTTATCTCGCTAAACTTAACGGGAATGAGCCTGCTTCTCCATTCCCCTATGTTACTTATTACGCCAAAACTGCTTATATTGAATGGGACAAAATTGGTAAACGATATGATGAGTTATTAAATAATACAATCGGTAATGTTGCTCCGAATGCATTCCCTTCCTATACAATTTGGGTAAAAGATAAAATTCTGGATTTTGAACTAAAGGAAGGATTGAATGTTTCAAATGATACTTTAAATACGTATGTGGAATGCCCCGCTTCCATAACTGCTGTCGTCAAAAATGGGAAAAGGATTATTAGTTTGCAAGTATATGGGACAGATGGGCTTGTTAAAAGCAAGCAGACTGTCCCTGGGGTACAAAACTGGAGCCTGAGCACAGGTAATTACGTAAAATTGACCCCTGGGCCCAATAAATTGGGATATTTGGTAATCGGATGGAATTCAAATGTTCTTTTTAAGAATAGCACGGAAAGTATTCCCTTGTTCATCGATTTCAAATGGATAACTGTCAACTACGTTTTGTTGTCAATCATTTCAGACCAGGCAGAAGGGCAAACCTCCAAAGAGGTGAAATTTACTGCTAGATCTAAGGGTTCTGCTCCACAATCAGCCAAATATATATGGAACTTTGGCGATGGTACAACTGAAGTTACCAAAACCAATGACAGTATTGCCACTCATACATTTGCAAAAGCCGGAGATTTCAATGTCAAGGTAGAATTGTATGATAATTCGAATAATACAAAAGTTACAGAGGCAGTTTATGTGATGAAAATTAAGGATGTCTCAACTTCTAAAAGCTTTAATTTTACCCTTTTAAAACAAAATGGTTCAGGTAATCAAAGATACACTTACCAGATTTCCGGCACAGTTGAAACCAAATTGCCAGACCAGATAATTAGCATCTTGGCCGATACAGATATACGCATACGGTTAAAAACTGAGTCATATAAAGTTACTTTTCAATGTGCTATAACGAAATTTGAAGATGATACTTTTGGGAAATGGACACAAACCTCTCCCTGGAGTACGGAACAGTGGAGAAAGACTTATGTAGGGATAACAGATTGGAAAGGAACCAATGGAACCTATAGTCAGCTCCAGATTAGTTCAAATGGTAGTGGTACCATAACCGGCGCTCAAATCGGCTACGGGGGTACAACCTCAGAAAATAATATTTGGGGAATTTATAAATATTTGTCAGAATTATCTACCGGCTCAAGTAATGAGTATACATCACCAACAGTAGGTTTCAAATTTGTTATTGATAATTGAGTATTTATTTTATTTCGAAAAATGAGAATTGGCATATACGTAATATAATATTTTTTATATCTTGCGCCAAGATCTTATGATAAATGGAGTATCGTGAAATTCAGAATCATTTCCAAAGAAAAGGTTATGATTTTTATGAATGGCGAACTGTTTGGTCGGAGGATCTTCCAAAAAATTTAATGGTATTGTAGAACAAATTATTTATATGGCTATGATTTAGCAATATACAATTACTTTTTATTTTCAATTTTTAACCTAATCAAACCTAAATGAAATCCCTAACTCTTTCATTGGTGTTATCCTTGTGTTTTTTTGCAAGGGTTAGTGCTCAGGAAGCACCCAAAATCAAATTCGAAAAGCCCTCCGACGAGGAGCTATCCATGAAAATCTATCCAAAGGACTCTACTGCCGATGCGGTGATATTGTATGACGACGGATCTTCTTATGTTAAGTATGATCTGGAAAAAGGATTCATGCTCACCTTCGAACGGTTTGTAAGGATCAAGATACTTAGACAGAATGGGGTAGAATGGGGAAATTTTCATCTATCACTCTATTCACATAACCTCAATAAGGAGGATTTGAACCACATGAAAGGAACCACCATCAATCTGGAAAACGGAAAAATTGTTAAAACTGAACTGAAAAAAAATGCGGTATTTCGGGAACGTGAGAACAAATACCGCGAATCGGTAAAATTTTCGATGCCTGCAGTGAAGGTTGGTTCAATCATCGACCTCCAATACTGCATAACGACTGAAATGACATGGAATTTAAGAAACTGGAAGTTCCAATATAAGATCCCAGTCAAATGGAGTCAATATAAGGTGGTTTATCCGGAATATTTCAATTACAACCAATCTTCCCTTGGATACCATCAATTGTTATACAATAAACGGAGTCAATCAACCGAAAATATCTCCTATACTGAAAGAGTTGACAATCATTCGAATTATGGCGGATTTAGTGTTCCAACTACTCAGGCTGTAGCCCGAACCATCACCTATACAAACCAGATCTTTGAATATGCGGCTACAGACATCCCTGCCATCAGGGAGGAGCCATACCTCACTTCACTCAACAATTATACCGCTCAAATAAAGGTTGAATTGAACAATACCAATTTTTCAAGAATCGGGGGAAGCGTGCATAACTATACCTCCTCATGGAATGAAATTGCAAAACAGTTGGATGAGGATGATAGCTTTGGCCAGCAACTAAAATCAAACGGCTTTTTGTCGGACGATGTCGAAAAGCTGACTAAGGGGGTGACTGGCAATGAAACTAAACTAAACATCATTTACAATTTTATACAGCAAAGCATTAAATGGGATGGATTCAATTCCTTTTACACAGACAAAAGTCTTAAAAAGGTATTTAATGATAAAATAGGTAACTCTGCTGGTATCAACCTGCTTCTGACAGCCATGTTGAGAAAAGCGGACATTGATGCAAGTCCGGTTTTGTTAAGCACACGCGAGAATGGAATCCTATCAATAGCGCATCCAACGCTTTCTGATTGTAACTATGTGATAGTTAGGACGAATATAGATGGGAAACAAATTTTTCTTGATGCGACGGAACCCAATCTCTAGGCTGGCATTATTCCTTTCCGGTGCCTGAATGGAGAGGGACACCTGATTCAGGGAGGAGCTTCGGAAACAGTTCAACTTTCCAATCCAAAATCCCTTGAGAGCAGTTCGGTAATAATGGAATACAATGAGGGCAAAATAACCGGAGTTTTTACAAAAAAGGGAACAGGCCTTAGTGCTCATAGTTTCAGTATCAGGTTACGCAGGTGGATCAGATAATTTTGGTCAATATGGTTTTCACCATCAACAAAACCCTTTTCTTGCCTGATGAATATGCGACGCTTAGGAATTTCTTCGATCTTGTCATCAACAAGCAGGCAGAACAGATTGTTTTAAAGAAGAAAACTACCTGATATGCTTTTCAAATTATTGTTTTGCATGGCCATAACAATGGCTATCACAGGTACCTGTCTGGGGAAGGATAAGTCTAAATCTTTCTACCCCGTGGCGCTGATTGATTCTGCAATGAGAAAAGATGCCTGGGCGGTTTGTCGCGATTTTCGTCAGGAATTTGTTTTACACGACAATGGGAAGGCTATAGAACATGTACATCTTGTTATTACAGTGTTGGAAAAACGAGGGGACAACCTGGCAGAACTGGAAATACCCTACGATAAATCGTCTAAAATAACCTCCATTTCAGGAAGGAATTATGATGCCTACGGATTGTATGATGAGAAATTAAAGTCAGGCGCTATTCAGGATGTCAACTACACTTCGGAAGGGGCAATTTATGATGATCTAAGAATGAAAAGTGCCAAAATTGATACCAATACTTATCCATATACGGTGGAGTACGAATATGACATTGAGTACAACGGATTGTTGGGTTATCCAACCTGGCGCCCCTTGAATGACTATCACCTTTCGGTCGAAAAATCGAGTTTTGTGTTCAGCTATCCAGAAAATATGTCAATTCGTTACCGAGAGAAAAACCTTCCCGGTATGTGCAGGAGTGAGAAAACAGAAAAGGGAAAGCGGACACTCGAATGGAAAATTGGTGCCTTGCAGGCTTTGCGAGAGGAGCCTTTTTCTCCGCAACTTTCACAGGAGATGCCAAGTGTCATCACAGCGCCGGTTGGTTTCGACTACTGTGGTACATCCGGAACCATGAATACCTGGAACGAATTTGGTCAGTGGATCAATCGACTGTTGGAGAACCGTGACCAATTGCCTTCATCCAGACAAAAAGAGATCAAAGATTTGGTAAAGGGAATAAAAGATACTGCCCAGATCGTCCGAACGCTCTACGAATACATGCAAAAACGAACACATTATGTGGGAATTCAGCTTGGGATAGGGGGATTTCAGCCTTTCCCGGCCGAAACTGTTGACAATCTTGGATATGGTGACTGTAAAGCCCTCTCCAATTACATGAAGGCGCTATTGAAATCCGCTGGAATAGGGTCAAACTATACCATCGTGGGTGCAGCTTCCAGTAAGGGAATCACAATGGAAGATTTTGCGACGGCCAATCAATGCAACCATGCTATTCTATGTGTTCCCCAAAAAAAAGATACAATTTGGCTTGAATGCACCAACCAGACAGTCCCGAGCGGTTACATGAGCAAATTTACGGCAGGAAGAAAGGGATTGCTTATTCATTCTTCAGGAAGCCGGATTGTAACCATTCCAGTGCTAAATGCCGGGCAAAGCAGCCAATGCCGTAAGGCGACAGTCAGCATATCGGCGGAGGGTAGTTTGGAGGCCAAAACAGAGACGGATTATAAAGGATATCAATACGATAATATTTCTGGCATTTTGACTGAAAGCAAGAAAGAACAGGAAAAGGCGTTGTATGAAAATCTTTCGGTGACAGGAATGAAGGTCTCTGATTTTACTTACCAGGAAAACAAATTGAGGATTCCGGAAGCCACCGAATCTATTGTCTTTACTTCGCAAACTTGTGCCGCCCGAAGTGGCAGCCGCATCTTCGTACCTGTTAATATTTTCAACCAGGTTAAGTTTATTCCCACACGTATGGATAATCGAAAAATGCCGGTCTACAGGGAATTTGGCTTTTTAGATACCGATTCTGTCACTTTTCAACTGCCAAATGGATACAAACCGGAGTCTGTACCCCGTGGTAAAACCTTGAAAACACCATTCGGTGAATATTGCAGTACCCTAAATGTCAAAGATGATAAGGTGTTGTATACCAGGATGTTTAAAATGAACCCTGGCTTCTGGCCAAAGGAGGAGTATGCCGCATTGGTCGATTTTTATACGGCTGTAGTTGGTGCCGATAAGGTAAAGCTGGTTATTAGAGCGGAATCACAATAAATAGGGTCCATACCAAACAGAAAATACCAACGCCGGAACAATCAATATTACTGGGATTTATCAGTTCAAGAAAGATGTCTATGATCCCTCGTATTTTACTGAATTAAAAGGCTATTTCAGCAAGATCATTGATAAGTTTAATGAGAAGATTGTCTTTTCAAAAGTGAATCTGTAAAAGCAAGTGTTGGTAATTTACACATGAAAAAGGGTGGTAGTTAAAAAATGTTAATATTTTCTAATAAAAGCCAACATTTATGCTTTCAATTGTGATTGGTTAGTACTATATTTACGTTCACAAACTACCAACTCCTTACATCGATGAAAAAATTTATTGTCCTTTTAATTTTTTCTGTGGTTATAGCGGCATGTGGGACCAAACAGCAAAAACCTGTCCAGTCTGGACCAATTCAAAAGGATACCATTAAAAGCACGTCTGCCAGTGACTATGGTATGTGGAAAGTTGCCAATTATGCCAGCAATTTGGGCAACAACAGGAATACCTCCTACATCACCAATTCCTTTGCCATCTGGGGTACCTTCAGCGACCCCAACAATGACAAGGCCGAACTCAAAGTGAAGTTCGTGATTGACAAGGAGACCTTCTGTATGAAACTACTGATGTATGGCACGACAGCGGTCAAGAAACGCGATGAGACCCAATATAAAATTTTGATCAAGTCGGGCCCTGATGAAGTAGCTGGTTTTACAGCGAAGAATGTATCTGATCGGATCTTTATTAAAAGTAGTGATGCTCAGATAATTATGGATTTGTTTGAAAAAGAGGGATCTCTCTATTTCTATTTGGTAACCGATTCAAAAAATTTTCCTGCGACTTACTCATTCACCATCGATAATCCGATTGGATTTGGCAATGCATTTAAAAAAATAAACCAATAATATCCGCATAATTTTGCTTATTTTGTGACTGTTCAAATAATTGCCGTACCATGGATATGGAAGATATTTTCCAAAAAATAGGGACATCACAGACGCTCAGTCAGAAGATTGAACGGAACATCGAAAGGGCCATACGTGAGAAAAAATTGCCCATTGGGGCTAAACTTCCTCCTGAGCGGGAGCTTTGCGAAATGTTTGCCGTTAGCCGTACGGCCTTGCGCGAAGCTCTGAGGCGTCTGAGCGCCAGGGGACTCATTGAAATACGCAAAGGAAGTGGTATGGTTGTAACCAAAATTGATATCAAGGATGCCATAAGCTCACTGAACCTTTACTATGACCTGAAGTTCGACGATCAGTTAATCAGGCAGATTATTGAACTTCGACTTGCCTTCGAGCCTGAAATAGCAAAAATGGCAGCCATCAACCGTACGGAGGAAGATTTGAAAAATCTTGAGACCAATTTGCAGGATTTTAGTAAGTGCAATCCCGACAATACCCAGTTAGAGTCAGACATCGACAACAAGTTTCACCTCTGCCTGGCACGTGCCACGACCAATCCATTTGTGATCGTTACCATGGAGCCAGTTTACAACCTGCTTCCGCGGATGCGCAATTTCATTTACGCAAATATTGAAGGGGAGAAGGAGATCACACTGGGATATCACAAGGAGATTGTCAATGCCATCAGGGAGAAGGATGCTGATCGCTCTTACGAAAAGATGCAGGCCCACCTTGATCGCAACATGCAGGTTTACAATAAATTTCTTAAAGAGTATTAGTGCATTTAAAAAATTACACAGAGTTGCACAGAGAATACACAGAGTTACACAGAGTTACACAGAGAAATATTATTGTACCAGAACAGACTGAGTTCACTGAGCTTAAAAATCGCAAGCGATTTTTCTCTCTGTGCAACTCCGTAGTTCCTCGGAAATCCATTTGTAAGGCAGTGATTTCCTGGCCTTTTGTGATTCAAAAAAGAGCATTAAATCCTCTGTGTAAGAATCTTTGGTAGTTCTAGTCCCAGACAAACCGCCACTGACCATCGGCTTGCTTTTTCCACACGGTATGAAAAATCCCCTTTGTACGGATAACCTGTCCTGTAGAATCGCGCGTTGAATAGAGAAATTTGCCATAAGTGTAACCGAGATCGCCCGAGGCTGAAACCTCCACAAAATCAGGTTTCCACAATAGCTCTACACCCTTGTACCGTGGAGCAAGATAGTAAAGGCGGATGGAATCCTTTCCATGCACCACATAGCTTCCCCGGTTGAGGGATGCCGCCGAATCGGCGTAAAAGGTGAATGCCTCTGAAAGGCCCTTCTCCTTCGCCATCGTTGCGAATGCCTGCTCCGTCTGGACAATCTCCTTTTTTGCACGTTCCAACTGTGCTTTGTTATCGGTTGTAGTGCAGGCTGTAAGAAGCAAAAACAGAATAACCAGTTGTTTAATCATGATGTTTCCTATTGTGTTTTCCTTCGTGTGTACTTTGTGACCTTTGCGGTTAAAATTTTTTCAACATAGAAGGTCACAAAGTACGACACGAAGGATCATGAAGTAAATTTAATTTATACAGTAACCATAGATGACGATGTAATGGCAAACAGCTCCAATCAGGACAAAAATATGAAAGATTGCATGATTGAATTTCAATCGATGAATTTGATACAGGACAGCGCCAAAAGTATAGGCCAATCCTCCTGCGAGCAGCCAAACCAATCCAGCTGTTGCCATACAGTTGACCAAAGGTTTAATTGCAATGACAATTACCCATCCCATCAGGACGTACATTACGGTTGAGATCTTCGGAAACCTTCCAATAAAGAAAAACTTGAGCATGATTCCTGTGGCTGCTATCAACCAAACTGTTATCATAACTGAAATTCCCCATATCGGCGGCATCGTCAGCATAGTAATCGGAGTATAACTTCCGGCGATGGTCAGGTAGATGGCGCTATGGTCAAAGACATTAAGATTTTTCCTTCTTTTCGGATTGGTTGCGGAATGGTAGAGTGTGGAGGCCAGGAACATCGTGGTAACGCCAATTCCATAGATAAGAAATGCGATAAAAATTTTAACCGAATGGAGTTGAATCGCCTTATTCAACAAAACTGCAACACCTAAGATTGACATAATAAACCCAAAACCGTGGGTTAGAACATTCCAACGTTCTTCTTTATCTGAGTATAATTTTTCCAAAGTAAGTGTTGTTAAATTATTGTTTGGTGCCAAGCATTTCTGTGATCTCAGAAAAATGGGAGATACGCCAATTGGCTGCAGACTGGTCCTGGTGTTCTGAGCCGGGCCCATTGAAGGCGATACAAAACATGCCTGAAGCTGTGGCGGCCTGGATCCCATTGGCAGAGTCTTCTACGATCACACAATTTTCTTTGGGAACCCCCAGCTTCTTTTGGGCCAGCAGAAAAATGGCAGGATCCGGCTTCCCGGCACCGGCTTCGGTGCAATCGACTACTGTATCGAAATAGGAGGCAATTTCGGTTTTGTCCAGAATGATGTTTATAACCTCAATCGTGGAAGAGGAGGCCAATGCCATTTTAATTTTTCTTTTTTTCAGGTCGTCAAGTAATTTCACGACTCCCGGCATCGGAGTGATTTCAGGCAGGGAACTGAAATAGCTGATGACTGTCTCTTCGGTGATCCTTACCAGTTCGTCAAGTGGAGTATGCAGATGATGTTTCTCCCTGATTTTGCCCCACATGACGGGGTTTGAACTTCCCTGGTAAGAGATATGCTCATCCTGATCAATGACAACTCCTACTCTTGCAAACAGACTTTGTTCAATTACTTTGTAGAGGTTTTCGCTGTCGATCAACACCCCATCCATATCGAAGATAAAGGCCCGGATTTTGGCTAAATGCATTGGTGAAAATTTTTACTAAAATAGCCAAAATAAGGATAAAGGAGTTTAGAAGGCTAAAGGATAAAGTAAAAAGGATAAAGTAAAAAGGATAAAGTAAGGGACTCCGATCATTTGTACATAATTACTGAAATACTAAAGAGATTAAGAGACTGTTTAATTTTTAATGCCCTAAGGAGAAAATTTAAATAGTCTCTGAATATTTATGCGTTTGGAAGCAAATTTTCGCTTATCTCAAAACTTACTTTATCCTTTTGACTTTATCCTTTATCCTTTTATTCTACCGCCAGGCATACAACCTGCCCGTCCATCGTACTTACCAGGATTCTTCCTTTCCCGATTGGGAGAACCGAATTGATCAGGGCATTACAGATTTTGTGTTTCCAGGCAACCTGATGTGTTTTCGTGTTGATGGCAACAACCACACCTGTTGCGGTTGGAACATAGAGGAACTTCCCGGATTCAATGAGGGGAGATGGGGCGATTTCGTATCCCAGATCAGCCTTGCATTCCCATGCCAGTTCCTGATTTGTTGCAGCAGTAAAAAATGCATCTACATTTCCTTCCGTCATATTCTTAATAAAGACAAGGTTGCCGTTTGCGGAGATCCCGATCGACTCGCGGCAGGAGTATTTTCCGGAGTCCCAGATCTCTTTCCCGGTATTTTCGTCCAAAGCTGTCAAGTGGCGGTCGGGGGCAACCACGAATATTTTTCCGTGCGCGGCAACCGGCCAGACAGCTGCCGGCGAGAGCATCCTGTTGCCCTGTATCTCCCTTTTCCAATTAAGATTCCCTGTTTTTTTATCCAATGAATAGAAGGTATTGCCCCACGAACCGAAACTGACACTGTTTTTCAGGATCAGAGGTTTACACTCCACAAAATTCTTTACACTGTCGAATTTCCAGATCAGTTTTCCGTCAGAAAGGTTTATACATCTGAACGATCCGTCTGAGGAGCCAATGTAAACCCTGGTTGCTTCAACGGCTGGGCTCGCAACGATAGGCTTAACGGTAGGGTGCATCCAGATCAACTTGCCTGATTGAAGGTCCAGGCAATAGATGTTGTGATCGGTTGAAGCACAAACTACTCGATTCCCGTCAATTGCAGGCGTGGAATAGATTTTCCCAGCAGTAATAAAACTCCATATTTTAGAGCCGGAACGGAGGTCGATAGCCACGATGTCTCCTGCAGTATTGGCATATACAGCTCTGTTTTTATGAGCTGAGATTCCTGAGCCAATATCGCTCATTTCCTGAATTTTCCACAAGGCCCTGATGTTAGGGTACTTTTGATTCACCGAATAATCAGGTCGGGGAAAAGGTTTTGAGGCAACCGCATCATTGATGTTTTTTGAAGATGAATTACCGCGAGGGTTCGCCCCGGCAGGAACTTTGCACCAGATGGGAAGGATTTTTCCAGAAGAGAGCCGTTCTGCATAAAATATGGTATCTTGTTTGATGGTGACAAGGTTGTAGCCCACTTCCGCTTTTTTTGTCTGCAAATTTGATCGTCCCATGATCCCAGGAATTCCCTCAAAATTGTAGATGCGGTTGGCGTGTCCATGACCCAATAAGGTGGCTTTGATGTTAACTGAATTGAGACGGTCAGTAACGTCATACCAATTTGAAAGCGATTCGTCGAGGGGATAATGGTTGACAAAGATGACAGGTTGGTCAGGATTCTTCCGGGATTTTAATACAGAATCCAGAAAAACTATCTGTTCCCGTGGTACGAGACCTGGCCCCATTCTCATGTTGGGACCCGAGGCGGTACCAATAAAAAGATATCCATTCTTTTCGAAGGAAAATCTTTCCGACCCGAAGATGGTGACAAAACTGTTGTTTCCACTCTCCGACCATTTGGAGTCGTGGTTGCCGGGTGTTATGTACCAGGGTATTTTGAGCCGGTCAATGATCTTCCGGGCTTGAATTAGCTCCTCATCAGATCCGAACTCGGTGATATCACCCGTAAATAAAACGAAATCAATTTCAGCTTGTCTGTTAATATCGTCTATAGTTGCATTGAGATCTTCAGTAGCAGATTGACTTCCAATATGGGTGTCTGTAACGTGTGCAAAATGCAGTTTCTGTGCAGAGACAATTCCAATCTGCAATAAAATGAGACAAAGCGATAGAAGTATTTTCATTGTTTTGTAGAATTGGTTAATTTATGATCATGTACTTTTGCGGGCAAAGGATGATTCAATGATCGCGTCTAGCGGTTCTGATCCAGTCGTTCACTCCTTGCCGGATTTTTTTTGCAACATCCTTCTGAAAATGTGGATTATTGATCAGTTTTTCATCTTCTTCATTGCTCATAAAGGCTACCTCAACCAGACAATTTGGGTATTCAGATGGGCCGCTCAACGAAAAATTGAAGCTGCCAATATTTCCAAAATCATATAAACCCAGTCCCTTTAATCTCTCTAAAACATCCACAGAAAGCGATTTAAACCCTATGTACCGATAATAAGTGCTAACCCCTCTCACATTTGGATTGGATGAAGCATTGTGGTGGATGCTGATTAAGAGATCCGGATCCGCTTCGCGGAGCAATAAAGTGCGATCAATCATACTTAAGTCAATATCTTCATTTCTTGTCATGTAGACTTCAGCTCCCCAACGTTTAAATTCTTTTTCCAAGTATTTTGCAATCTGCAGATTACGATATTTTTCCTCAATTCCCGTTTTAACACCGGTTGCTCCCGAGTTTGTACCTCCATGCCCGGCATCAATGGCAATTTTTAAAAGTCTGATTGCAAGATGCTCTGGTTGTCGGTTGATCGCAACTACTAAAGTCTTTTTACGGTATTTGATCGAATAGCCCCAATTCTGCGTATGCTTTAATTCAATAGTAACACGAAAGACTTTATCTTCAATCTGCTCATGATAGACATTTTTAATCTCTTTTGCTGACTTGAGCTGTGTAATCCAGTTTGTATTTCCGGTTGCACCGTAAATATCAACAACAATACGCGAAGGTTCAATCAGCTGCATGCTTTGGTATGGAAGTCGCTCATCCAGACCGATGGTAACATAGTCCTGTTTTTCATCTCCAAATACACCCCATGAAGAGGTGAGACAATAATTATTTCTCCTGTTATCCCCACAAAGCTTCACATTCTCTTTTGGAATAAAGGCATGGTGATTTCGGGAAAGACAAACGATATAATCATCCCTAAGACTATCAACAATTTGCAGAACTATCGCAGTATCGAGATAGGTCATCTTTGCTCCGCCTAGACGGTCAATCCCTGGGCCATACTTCAGATAAGGCAATTGTCCCTGGGTTATTCCATTCAAAACCTTCTCCTTATTGAGAGAAATACTGTCGCTTTGGGCGAAAAAAATATTGAAACAAAAAATTGCAAAAACAAATGAAACTGTTTTCATTGAGTCTGTTTTACAAACGGAATTCTATATGATCACAAGCCATTTTTAAGATATCCAGTAGCTTTAAATATTTACGGTTGCATTGCAGGAATACATGCAAGGTTTATTGCCCGAATTTATACTTAAAACAAAAGGGAGGTCTGCAAGCAAATCCTCCCTTTTTAATCAAATATAAACTAGAATAATTTAGGGCAGTTTTTACCAGCCTGGATTCTGTGTTAATTCGACGCCCTGATCCTGATACAACTTAACCTGACCAAGAGGTATAGGGTTTAAGTATTGTCTTTCGTAAAATGGATCACCGATGATCCAGTCTCTGTTTTGGGCAGATGTGATTGACCAGATGCCAAAAATATACCCTCCAACTGTAGGAGGAACATAATTTGCTGTTGGATTTTTTGGAGCTGCAGGATCCCAAAGTTTTGTTGTTATGGTAGCCCATTTTGTAGAGGTAGGATAATCTGCTTTGACAACCCAGGCGCCAAGACATAGATCGTTTGGATTTGAAAAGGTATTGACGCTGGTTTTATCTGCCTTCAGATATTCGAATTTTTTCCATCTGGTCAAATCGTCGTGCCGGTGGCCCTCCATCATGGTTTCTATCCGACGTTCGCGACGAACCTCCCACAACAAAGGACTTACTGATGGATCCCGATCCGGATCGTCAATAATTACACCATTAACAGACAAACTATTACCTGCCAGGGTTACATTCGGTAATCTCTTTCCGTTAAAGGTTCTTACACGCAACCTATTGATAGATTTATCGAAATCAGCCTGAGTTACGGCCAATCCTCCAACAGTACCAAGTTCAACAGCTGCTTCAATGTAGTTTATCATTACCTCACCCAACCTCAAAATTGGGGCATCGGTAACATTAACATTGCTCAGCGAAGTTAAATCGCCTGGGTCTGCGGTGGCATCCAGGAACTTCCAGATGCATATTCCGGAGGTGCTGTATGCACTGTGAATACCGTTGATTCGGAGAGAATCAACAACGGTGTAATTCAAGCGAGGGTCACGGTTCTGATATGCAACTTTAAAACGTCTTTTACCATTGTCAGAAGCATAATTGTACAATGGGGATTGTTTAATAGGCAGACCATCAATGCTAAGGTATGATTCAAAGGCGGCTTTTGACATGCCAGTC
>JALOCD010000188.1 GCA_023228025.1 Prolixibacteraceae bacterium
TGCTGAGGCCCAACTGGTATTGACCTGGATACAACAAGGTGCAAAAAACAATTAAACAAACAGATGAAAAAATTTTATACAATCCTAGTTTTAAGTCTTTTGCCCTTCACTTACCAATTAGCTCAAGGACAAACAGACTCTACAGCAACCGAACCGGAAGTGGTCGTCAACAAACCAGTTCGTTTTGTGTGGGAAAGCGGTTATCTGATCGATCAGCAAACCTCCATGATCTCCCCCGTCAATACCCTCGAATCGGTCATTCAGCACAAATTCGGAGGTATGGGCAATGGCAGAAAGGATCTCTTCGGGATTATGGCCCCGGGCGCCAATGTCAGGATCGCGCTTGATTATGTAATCGCCAAAAACCTCCAGATCGGATACGGCCTGCAGAAGAAGAATATGTACAGTGATTTTAATGCAAAATGGACACCTCTTCAGCAGATGAACACCGGTATGCCAATCTCTGTCTCCTTCTTCGGAAATGTTGCAATCGATGGCAGACAGAAATCTGCATGGGAAGCCGATCAGTACTATCACTCATCGGATGACAGCGCCTATACCAAACACAATTACCGCATCAGTAACCGACTCTCTTATTTTGCGTCTGTTAACGTCGCACGTAAAATGAACAACTGGATGACTCTGCAAGCTGGTGCCAGCTTCTCCCATTTCAACACGGTTCCATGGCACCAGGACCATGACAAAGTCGGTCTGCATGTGGGTGGACGGATCAAAGTCACTCCGCAGGGATCACTCATCTTCAATGCCGATTTCCCACTCCAGATTCAATCCATTTCTGAACAGGCTGATTTCACCATTCATCCGGAACCAATCGTCTCTTTTGGCTATGAAGTCTCAACAAGTACGCACGCTTTCCAGATTTATGTCGGGAGCAACGACACCCTGTTGCCTCAGGACATGATGCTCAACAACTTGAGGAAGCTTAGCTGGGACAACTTTGCTGTTGGATTTACCATTACTAGACTGTGGGGATTCTAAAAATTCTGCGTGTGGAATTTGTACAGTTTTTTTAACTTTCAACCAAATTATATTAAAAACCACTTCGTGTTTCGAAGTGGTTTTTTGTTTAACTCCGAAAAAAATGCTCTGTTTATAAATGATCCAAATACAGATTAGAACCGCAATCCTGGTCTGTTCCATAAAATTTCAGAATTAAAAAGATCTTTTAATAATATTACCTCTAAACAAATTCAATTTTCTCCATATATTCATAAAATATAACAAATTACATTTTTTATTTAAATAGACCTATTTTTGATATCATTTAGCAAAAAATATACATTATTTTCTAAAGTACCCCCTATATTTTTAAGGCATTTTCAATTTAGAAATCTTCTTAAGTAGTATTAAGCATACTGTTCTGTTTAATAATTTTACACTATTGATATAAATCAACTTTATTTTTGATCTACCTTCTATATTCTATTGTTCCATATTATTATTTATACGTCAATCTATCAACATATTTCTATTTGTTTAGAGAATTTGCAATTTTTAACTTTACGAACATGTCTTTTTGGACTAATTGATTCTTCAATTTAAAAATACTGTTTTTATTCTTAAAACTTTCAAATCTATGAAACTTCAAAAATTCTTTAAGCTTGCTATTTTTACCCTAGCTTTAATGGCGTTTGGTGCCGCGTGTGTCAAAGAGGGCCCTCCCGGAAAAGATGGGGCAACCGGTCCTGGTGGCACCAATGGCACGAATGGCAAAGATGCCAATGAAACCTGCAAAATGTGCCACACGCCAGCGAAGGTTGACATCATCGCCGTTCAATTCGAATATTCAAAACACGCTACGGGCGAAGCGGCAATCGCGGAAAGTGGCAATGCTGGTTGTAGTCCTTGTCACACGCAAGGTGGATTTCAGGATGTTGTTACCAGAAAAGTGCCTGCAACTTTCACACTGAATACAACTACAGGAAAATTTGTAAACGATTACTCTTGTGACGTAACAAAGGCTTATGGTGAATTGTTGTGCAGGACTTGCCACAGTTCAATCCATGAAACATACACATCAACCGACATGCCGAAATTAACCTCTACAGCAGCAGTTCCCCTAACCTTCACCGGAGGCAAAGTAGTAGTTAACCTGACCCAGGATGGCGGCAGCAGCAACCTTTGCATCAAATGCCACCAACCACGTCCTTTCACATTCAACAATTCAAAGAACCCTGCCAACACTGGAGATGTTCTGGATTATGCAGGACTTGCAAAAGCAGTTAAAACTGACCTGTTTTTTGATGGAACATCTGCTGCAACCATCGCTCAAGCCAAAATTCTTCCAGGCTACCGTACCCATACACACTATGGTACAGTCGGAGCAATCGTATCCGGAACCTGCGGAATCGAATTTGCAGGAACAATGGCTTATGCACAGGCTGTCCACGTTACGAAAGCAGCATGCTCCGATTGTCACATGGCCTCTATGGTTGGTGGCGCAGGCGGTCACAGCTTCAATGCCAAGGGCGTCTTTACCGGCTGTAATATTTCGGGTTGTCATACCGGTGTTGATGCAAAAAGTGCAAAATATTGGATCAACCCAAGGGCCACCATCAAAGGTTTGCTCGAGCAACTGGCTGCCAAACTCCAATACAACGGTGTACAATTCCTAAACAAAAACACAGATGCTACCTCCAACCTTTGGTATGGTATCACCTCAGGTAACTATGATGGGTACCTCAATGTGTATGATCCGGCAACCAATCCAACAGGTCTTGCCATGAACAATGGAACCTTCCAAAATCCAAATCCATCCGGTTCATGGACGGCCGAGCAAAAAGCAATCAACCTGACATTACCTGTCCTTAAAATAACAAATGCTCAGTTTGGCGCCATCATTAACTTCCAGTTGTGCTTACGCGAGTACAGTTTGGGTATTCACAACCTTGATTATTCAAAAGCGTTGCTGACCAATTCACTTGCGGCCCTCAATTAGTATGATACTAAATCCATATAGAAAAGGCTTCTCTTATTTGGAAGTCTTTTTTATATGGATTCAATAAAATCCTCCTCAATGAAAAAATCAAATATTTATGTTCTTCTCTTTGTGTTTGGGTTGCTGCTCAATGCATGTACCTACGATTTCATCGTGAAAGAGGAGTTGCCGTTGGTAGATCCAACTGTGGACATTTTGTTCGCATCGCAGATCGCCCCCATATTTGTATCGAATGATTGCATTGCTTGCCACAAAACCGGAGGTCAAGCTCCGGACCTTACTGTCGCCAATGCTTATGCCAACATCAAGAGCATGAACCTGGTCAACACAACAACTCCTGAGAGCAGCATTCTATATAATTATCCAAATCCGGCTTCGTCCACCCATTCCTGGAAAAAATTCTCTGCAGCAGATGCACAGCTGATTTTGATCTGGATACAACAAGGTGCAAAAAACAATTAAACAAACAGATGAAAAAATTTTATACAATCCTAGTTTTAAGTCTTTTGCCCTTCACTTACCAATTAGCTCAAGGACAAACAGACTCTACAGCAACC
>JALOCD010000082.1 GCA_023228025.1 Prolixibacteraceae bacterium
CGCCGGTGATGCAATTTTTGAGGCGCTGGATGCAGGAATCCGCAAGGTCGTTGTTACAGCAGAAGGCATTCCGCTTCATGAGGCCATGAAGGTACGGGCGGCAGCGCTATCCCTCGGGGCCACTGTAATCGGTGGAAATACAACCGGTGTGATTACCCCTGGTGTAGCTATGATGGGATTTTTGCCTTATTGGATCGAACGTGTTTACAAACCTGGCAGAGTGGGGGTTATGACCCGCAGCGGGTCGCTGACCAATGAGGCAACCGCAATGATGGTAGAAGCCGGCTATGGCGTTTCTTCCCTGATCGGGGTTGGTGGTGACGCAGTTCCGTTCACGCGGTTTGCCGAGTTGCTGCCGGCATTTGAGGCTGACCCTCAAACCGACGCTGTACTGATGATCGGTGAATTGGGGGGAAGCATGGAGGAAGAGGTGGCCGCCGCAATAGAGAACGGTGTGTTTACAAAACCTTTAGTCGCTTTTATTGCCGGGCGCAATGCCCCGGAGGGGAAAAAAATGGGGCACGCCGGTGCGATAATTTCGGGAGGAAAAGGTACCGTTGCAGGTAAAGCATCAGCTTTGCGTGCGGCAGGCGCATTGGTGGCCGATAAACCCAGTCAGATCGGAGACCTCTTTTTAACAGTATTCAACCACAAGAGATAAAAACCATACAGATTGCTGATGATGAACCTGAAATCAACACAAACGAAATTTTTATCTTTTGCCATAGCCCTGGGCGTTTTCTTTGCGATTTATTTTGCCCCTCTGCCGGGTCAGATATTGAACAATGGACATATTATTGCCCTGAATACTGAAGGAAAAACCGTTCTGGCAACCCTCGCGTTTGCGGTAATACTCTGGATAACTGAAGCTATCCCATTCCCCGTAACGGGATTGTATGCGCTGGTGGTTCTTGTCTTAACCAAAGTCGTTACATTAAAGCAAGTGGTTCAGGACAGTTTCGGTGATCCGATCATCCTGTTTTTCATCGGGGTATTAATTTTTTCCGCCGCATTTTCAGAGACCATTCTTCTTCGCCGCCTGACGACCCTTATGCGTTATCGTTTGGGGCACAAACCGAAGCTGTTGGTGCTGGCGGTCCTGACGATGGGCATGCTGCTTTCCGGCGGGATGGTGGAAATGGCGGTGGCTGCCATCATGTTGCCGATCGGCGTATCTATTCTCAAAGATGCCAAACTCGAACCACTCAAGAGCAATTTTGGCCGGGCGCTAATGATTGCCTGTGCCTGGGGGCCTGCAACAGGCGGAATATGTACCCCCGTTGGTTCCGGTACTAACCCGCTGACGATTGGTTTTATGCGCGACCTGGCAGGAATAAATTTTACATTCCTCGACTGGATGGCATTTGGATATCCCGCCGCAATCATGATGCTCCCTTTTGCATGGCTGATTCTAATTAAAGTTTTCCCTTTCGAAAAGGTTGACCTGAAAATTACGAAAGAGGATTTTCAGGAGCGGCTTCGCCTGATTGGGCCTGTCCCACGGAAGGAATTTTTTTTGGTTGTTATTTTCGTTTTTACAATGTTCTTGTGGATTGCAGCGCCATGGATAGAAAAATGGAGCGGCGGAAGTATAACTTATCTAAGCATCTCGTTTATCGCTATTGCCTCTTCCTGCCTGCTGTTTCTGCCCGGCATCGAAGTTATGACCTGGAAAAAGGCGGAGAGTTCTATCTCATGGGGCAGTGTGATCCTGATCGCGACGGGACTTGCCTTGGGAATAGCGCTTTACAAAACCGGTGGGGCGGAATGGCTGGCATGGATCATGTTCAGTAAAATAGGGGCTTTACATCCTATCGGGAAAGTTTTTGCCATTGTGATGGGGGTTTCCCTGATCAAAGTACTGTTTTCAAGCAATACGGTATCCGGAATTATTATGGTCCCACTGGTGATCGCTTTGGCTAAAACACTCGGCATTGAACCGATATTATTGGCTATCCCGGCCGGGATTACCTCGTCGCTGGCATTTATTCTGGTAACCTCGACCCCGACCAACGTCATCCCATATACCTCAGGTTACTTCACTATCAAAGACATGGCCAAGGCAGGCATCTGGATGACACTGGCTTCATCTGTTTGTATTACGATCTCAATTGCAGTGGTGGGTAAAATGCTCGGCATGGTGAACTGGTAACCTGTATTTTACACGATTATCTTCTGAAAATGAATACTGGTAGTGCATCTACGAAAAAGTTGGCTGTCATTTTAAAAAATAAATGAGTTTGAGATGATAAAAATTAAAATCTGAAAAGGATAATCTATTATGTCACTATTTCTGATATTATTTCTGGTAGGCATGGTCGTTTTTATTACCCATACCCCGGAAGCAATTACCGGATTTGGATGTACGGTACTGGCCTTCCCATTTGTTATAGCTTTGATGGGAGACATAGAACAAGCCAAGATTATCCTTTCCATTTTAGCCTGGATACTCGCAGCTTATTTCGCTATTACCAAATTTAAAAGCATCGACTGGAAACAGTTTGGAATTATTGTTTTGTTGACTGGATTAGGGATGCCAATCGGTATGTTACTGTTCAAAGCCTATAATCCCCTCCTCCTGAAAAAAGTACTGGGCGTCTTCATCGTTTTATCTGCGGGGATTCAGTTAACAAAAATATTCGTCCCGAACAATAAAATAATAACGCTTCCTTCCTTTTTTAATTACAATTTTTTGTTCCTGGGCGGGATCATTCATGGCGCTTTTGCTGTTGGAGGGCCGTTTGTTGTCTTATATTCCTCAAAAAAGATACTGGATAAAGGACAATTCCGGGCAACCATGACCCTTTTGTGGACAACGTTAAATACCTTTTTAGTATTGCAGTACTTCCTTGAAAAAAAACTGACAGAAAAAGTGGGAATTGACCTGCTATTTCTGCTACCTTTTTTGATTGGCGGCATTGTTCTCGGGGAGGTAATTCATACAAAGGTAAGTGAAAACCTGTTTAAAAAAATTGTTTTCTTTTCGCTACTTCTAGTGGGAATAATAATGGTTATCATCAATTAAAGTTCATTAGATCAGAAAAATATGAATACATTAAAAATAATTCCATCCATTCCATTGGTGCTGCTAACCTTGTCACCATTCGAACCGGCCGTGGCACAAAAGCCCAATGTAATTTTCATATTAACAGACGATCAGGGTTACGGCGATCTTGCCTGTAATGGAAACCCATGGATTAAGACGCCGAATATGGATAAGCTTTATTCGCAGAGTGTGCGGTTTACAAATTTTCATGTGGCTACTACATGTGCCCCAACCCGGGCAGGCCTTATGACGGGACAATACTGCAACAAAGTAGGGGTCTGGCACACCATTAATGGTCGAGAAATACTATCAGCAGAAGAAACAACATTATCCCAAACAATGAAAAAAGCAGGATATAGTACTGCAATTTTTGGTAAATGGCACTTGGGTGATAATTATCCTTTTCGTCCACAGGATAGGGGATTTGATGAAGTATTAATTCATGGTGGCGGGGGGGTCGGTCAGCAACCAGATTACTGGAACAATGATTATTTTGATGATACCTATTTGCACAATGGGAAGCCGAAAAAATTCAAAGGATATTGCACCGATGTGTGGTATTCGGAAGCAATAAAATTTATTAAAAAAAATAAAAATTCTCCTTTCTTCTGCTATATTCCTTCCAACGCTCCGCATGGACCTTACAATGTAGAAGACAGGTATAGTGAATTATACAAAAACAACCCTGAAATTCCGAATCCGAATTTTTACGGGATGATCACAAATCTGGATGAGAATATTGGCAAATTACGAACAGTGCTCGATAGTCTGGGTTTGGCTGAAAATACCATTCTTATTTTCATGACGGACAATGGAACGGCAGGCGGGGTAAAGTTTGGGAAAGACGGTAAATTAGTTGCCGGGTACAATGCAGAAATGCGTGGGGTAAAAGGTTCACCATACGACGGAGGTCACCGTGTGCCGTTTTTCATTTATTGGCCAAAAGGGAAAATCACCAATGGCAAAGACATTTCAAACATCACATCGTATATCGACTTTATGCCTACGGTCCTTAACCTTTGTGGCGTAAAACAAGCTACAAAAAATGCTATTGAAGGATTAAGCCTTAAACCGCTCATTTATGGAAGTACAAAAAAATGGCCCAAACGGACACTCTTTAGTGATACACAACGTGAAGAGTTTCTCGTCAAATGGAAACAATGTGCAAGTATGACCGATCGCTGGCGCATGATTGGTAAAGATGAACTATATGATATGACCACCGATCCTGGACAAAAAGATAATGTTGCAGCTGCTCATCCTGATGTGGTGGACAGTCTGCGCTCAGCCTACGAAACATGGTGGAATGACGTGTCACAAAATGCGGAGGAGTACAACAGGGTTAAAATTGGGACTTCATTTGAACCTACTGTCCGGCTGGACAGTCACGATTGCCATGCAGGGAAAGGTTTGCCGGCTTGGTCGCAGGAGATGGTCAGGGCAGCTACAGGTGAAAATGGGTTTTGGGCCATAGAAGTAGTTAAAGACGGCGAATATGAATTTGAACTTCGTCGTTGGCCTGTAGAAAGCGGTCTATCGCTGTCTGATGCCGCACCAGCCGGAGACCATGTTCCCGGGGGAAAGCCTTATTTGAAAGGCGAAGCAATCGCATTCGCAAAAGCAAAAATAGAGATAGACGGGAAAACGTATGAAAAGAAAGTGGATAATAGTGCAAACAGAATAGTATTTATGGTAAAACTTAAAAAGGGGAACTACAGTCTTACAACCTGGCTGACTGATAATAATAGAAATGAACGCGGCGCCTATTATGTGTATATTAATAGTGCAATTTAAATTAACAGACCATGGAAAGAAGAAAATTTATACAAAACTCGGTATCGGTATCTGCAGGCATCGGTATGGCAAGCGTTTTGCCACAATGTGTTAGTGGAGGAATGAGAACGGATAAAATCAAAGTGGCACTAATAGGCGTAAGAAATCAGGGGTGGACTAATCTGGAAAATTTTATCCAATTTCCTAACGTTGAGTGTATTGCTCTTTGCGATGTCGATGAAAAATGGTTGAACCAGCGTGCAACAGATGTAGAAGAAAGGACGGGGAAAAAACCTCCTTCACTTTACAAGGACTGGAGAAAAGTAATTGAGAACAAAGATGTAGATGCTGTGATCGTGGGAACTCCGGATCACTGGCATTGTTTAATAACCGTTGCTGCAATGGAAGCCGGAAAGGATGTCTACTGCGAAAAACCCCTTGGCAATTCGATTGCAGAGTGTGAAGTAATGGTAAAAGCCGCCCTTAAATACAACAGGGTTGTACAAGTCGGCCAATGGCAACGAAGCGATCCCCATTGGCAAGATGCAATGGCTTTTATCCACAGCGGAAAATTAGGACATATCCGTTCTGTAAAAACCTGGGCTTCAGCCGTCAATCAAGGCCCCTTCCCTATTCAACCTGATTCGCCTGTACCCGATTGGGTCGATTACGAGATGTGGCTGGGGCCAGCCAAACACCGTCCGTTTAATGAGTTGCGGTTTCATCATGAATGGCGCTTTTTCTGGGATTATGGAAGTGGATTAGCCTCCGACTGGGGTGTGCATCTGCTCGATTTTGCGCTGGCAGGGATGAAGGTTGGCCTACCAACAGAATTATATGCATCGGGAGGCAAATTTGCTTATCCCTACGACGCCATGCAAACTCCTGATACTTTAACAGCAACATTAAAATATGACAGGTTCAATATTATTTGGGACCATGCTTGCGGTATTTCGAGCGGATTATTTGGCAGAAGTTTTGGCGTTGCTTATGTTGGTGAAAACGGTATCCTGGTTGTTGACAGAGGCGGTTGGGAAGTCATTCCCCAGAAAGATATTGATAAAAAACTACGTATGGAACCCGTTCCTTTGAAAAAAGCAGGTTATACACTTGACGGGGTGAAATTATCAGAGTTTGGTATTAAAGCCCATGTCCACAACTTCCTGGATTGTATTATTTCAAGAAAATTACCAAATGCCGATATCGAATTGGGCGCTAAAGTTGCAAAATTAGGACAATGTATAAATATATCCCATCGTATAAACAGACCAGTCCACTGGGATGATGAGAAAAAACAGTTTGCTGAAACAGAAGCCAACTTATTAATTAAACCAAAATACAGTGCTCCCTGGAGTTTCCCCAGTATTAATTATTGATAAATAAAATACCCATAAACTTCTAATTCACCCATATCAACAAATATAAAAATTATGACAAAAAGTAGATTTACCAGAAGAGGATTATTGACACGTCTGGCGCTTCCGCTTATTTTGACTTTTCAGGTCGATCTTCCATGGAGCGCCACAAATTCCAATCCTGAGGAAAGAGGTTTTACTGAATTATTTGATGGCAAAAGTCTTTCGGGATGGCATACCAATGAAAAGAAAATTGACCACGGTACCGGAGGCCAGTGGCAGGTAGAGAATGGAGTAATAACCGGGGAACAAAATCCTCCAGGATCAGGGAACGGAGGTATCCTAATGACCGATAAGAAGTATGGGGATTTTGAGCTTATGATAGATTTGGCTCCTGATTGGGGTGTTGATAGCGGTATCTTTCTCCGCACCAACGAAAAAGGAGAATGTTTCCAGGTCTATGTTGACTATCATGATCAGGGTTTTATAGGTTCTGTCTCCACGGAAAGGGCTGGTAAGCCACGCATGATTAATCGTCCATTCTATATTGATGGCATTAAGGATAATAATGGGAAGCTGACCGGATTCGAGACCAAGCCTGATGAACGTGGTGCCATTTCCTGGGGACCTGATTATTTAAAATACAATTGCACCCCCGAACAGTGGAAGAAAGCCTGGAAAGTTGGGCAATGGAATACCATGCGCATCCGGTGCATCGGAAAATATCCGAAGATCACAACTTGGATTAACGGCACCAAAATTGCCGAATTTGATAGTGAGACATCAAAGAATCCACAAAACAAGAAGGAAGAATTATTTGAAGCCTTTGGGAGAGAAGGCGCTATTGCCTTACAGGTACATGGCGGGAAAAGTTGGACCGAAGGTGCCAAGTGCCGGTGGAAAAATATACGTATCAAAACATTGTAACCGGGCTAACCGGATACTCCGTTATCAAGAAAGATCTATTAAGAATCCTTCAGCTTGAAAATTCTTTATGGATTTGGTTTTAACTACATAATTAACGGTGAAATTAAATCAAACAGGGAAAATGAGAACTATTCTATTTGCATTATTAACAGGATGTAGTTTGTTTGTACAAGGGCAAACAAAAAAGGAATATCCGCAACCAACTCCAATGACACATGAAATGTCCGAATTCTGGACACCTCAACCCAGAATTGTAGTTCCGGGGAAAACACTTTCTGAAGAAATCCTTGCTTTACCACCTTCGGATGCTATCATTTTATTTGACGGAACCGGATTGTCCCATTGGGAAGGAGCTCCGAATAAGAATGTTTTGGTAAAAGGGAAAGATATGTCTAAGTTCAAAAGTTCAGAAGGAGGTGAGGCCAAATGGATAATAAAGGACGGGGCCCTTGTTGTCAATAAAGAATCGGGTGATATACAAACAAAGTTAACTTTCGCTGATTTTCAATTACATATTGAATGGCTTATTCCTGAAGGTATTCTGGGTGACAGTCAGTTAAGAGGTAATAGCGGAATCTTCCTGCAAGGCGTTTACGAGTTGCAAGTATTGGATTCTTACGGCAATGAGACCTATGCCAACGGGATGGCTGGCAGCATTTACAAGCAAACGCCCCCGCTGGTCAACGCGATGAAAAAACCCGGGGAATGGAATACCTATGATGTTATCTATACAGCCCCGATTTTTCGCGAAGACGGGTCATATCGCACGAAACCAATTGTAACATTGATACAAAACGGGATACTGGTGCAAAACAATACAACAATTTTAGGTACGACCCCTTATATTGGATTTCCCCAGGTTATCCCCCATGGCAAAGGACCAATCCGGTTACAAGCCCATGGCGATAAAAGCGAGCCAATAAGTTTTCGCAATATCTGGATTAGGGAATTATAAATTTTAACTGAACCGATGCTTGCTATGAATTACAACTATTATTTACTTGCCTTAGGATGTGCGTTTAGCAATGCTTATTCTCAAAAAAGTATGGGTCAGGGTAGTTCAAAAAGACCAAATATCATTTATGTTCTGGCCGACGATTTAGGTTATGGTGATATAAAAAGTTTAAACCCTGGGTCGAAGATCCCTACACCCAATATGGATAAACTCGTGGAAGAAGGGGTCCATTTTACGGATGCCCATTCGAATTCCGCAGTTTGTACGCCAACTCGTTACGGGATTCTCACCGGAAGGTATGCCTTTCGGTCAAGGTTAAAAAATGGGGTACTATGGGGCTATTCCCCTTCGCTGATTGAACCTGGGAGGGAAACCGTGGCCACATTCCTGAAAAAGAACGGATATGAAACCGCCTGTATCGGGAAGTGGCATTTAGGCTTGGATTGGGCAAAGAAAGACAGTTCAAAAGAGATCCCGGACGTGCAATGGAATATGGAAGTTCCCCGTGGTTTTGAAGACAATGTGGATTACAGGCAAAAGGTAGCGGGCGGGCCTTCAGACCATGGGTTTGATTATTCGCTGATTATCCCGGCTTCACTCGATATTAGTCCGTATTGTTATATCCGTAACGGGAAAGTTATCCAATCCCCGATATCATATACAGAAGGAAAGGATCAGGATCGTGATGGGCGGGGTGTATTTTGGCGTCCCGGCAAGATGTCGCCTGGATTTGACTTCTATCGGGTACTACCCACTTTTGTGGATTCGGCATGCCAATACATAAACAATCATTCGGATCGCGCGAACCCTTTCTTTATATACCTGCCTTTACCGTCGCCACATACCCCCTGGCTTCCGGCAAAAGAGTATGAAGGTAAATCAGGGGCTGGCAGATATGGAGATTATGTTGCAATGGTCGATGATATGATCGGAAGGGTATTGGAAACTGTTAAAAATCGAAATTTGGAGGAGAATACCTTGATTATTGTTACTTCTGATAATGGTTCGGACTGGCGACCTTCAGACATTGTTGAAACCGGGCATCATGCAAACTATATCTACAAAGGCCGGAAAGCGGATATTTACGAGGCAGGGCACAGAATCCCGTTCATAGCCCGCTGGAAAGGCATAATTCCTGCCGGAACCAAGTCGAATGAGGTAATGTGTACCACTGATTTGATGGCTACACTGGGTGGTATGCTTAACAAGGTTTTACCCGGTGGTTCAGCAGAAGACAGCTATAATCTGTGGCCTGCCTTTATCAACAAGGTCTCTTATACTCCTATCCGGGAAGCCACAATCCATCATTCGCTGGATGGTTTTTTCAGCATAAGAAAAGGAAAATGGAAATTAACACCCTATTTGGGTTCCGGTGGTTTTTCCCAACCTAAAATTATTGTTCCAAAAGAAGGTGAAACCCCGGGGACATTATATGATATTGAAACTGACCCCCTGGAGAAAATTAGCCTGTACAAACTATATCCTGATCTTGTTGAGGAGTTGTCCCAACTATTAGAAAAATACAAAGAACAGGGATACAGCCGTCCAGTGCTGCTAAAAAAATGAAAATGAAAACCAGGGAATCTATTAAAATTATTTTTTATCTGTTTGTTCTATTTACACCTTTTATTTGCGTGGGTAGAACTTGCTATATCGCCCCGTTTGGACTGGATACAAACAAAGGGAGTATCAATGCCCCATTTAGGACTATTTCAAATGCCATTGGGCAAATGGCTGCCGGGGATTCCTGCATATTGAGGGAAGGCACCTACCGGGAAAAAATTGTTATTGACAAGGCCGGGATTGTACTTTGTGCCTATCCGGGTGAAAATGTTTTGGTAACAGGTTGTGACCCAATTGAAGGTGCAATTGAGAATTTTAAGAATTCCCAAAACAATGAATTTTGCAACCGGATAAAGTTTGATAAAAAAGTGTACCAGCTTTTTATCGGTGGGAAGCAGATGGATATTGCCCGTTGGCCGAATAAAACAACCTCCCTGCTTTCCATGAAAGATTGGGAAAGTTCACTGGTCGATGCAGCAGGGGAAGACAAAAAAGTAACCATGCCCTCTATACCCGTTCAATCTCAATCATCAGATTTTTGGAAAGGAGGGTATTATATTGGGGTAAATAGTGAAGCTACAACAAAGTTATCGACATGGTACTCAGGAGGTGGACAAATAATTTCATCCACAGGTGAATTGCTTCATATTTCACAGACTTGCTATGGTGTTGGTGGAAAATATGCAAATGGTAAAGGATATGGTTATATTCTGAATTGCCTGAATGCCCTTGATACAGAAAAAGAATGGTTTTGGGGCGATGGATATTTGTATTTTAAATACCCCAATCATTTGGCAACTGAAAAACCCCTTATTGAAGTCCGAACACGAGTTTCCATTCTGGAAATCACCGCAAATAACGTGTGTATTAAAGATATTAATTTTAAGGCTGGAACTATACTTATCGGAGGGGATAAGGCTGAAATAGGAAGCTGTACATTTCGGTACATTTCTCCTTTTGTCTGGAATCCGGGAGATAATAGTTCGGAATCCGGCGCCCGCTGCAATTGGGGTGATTACACAAATGGCAGTTCAGGGATTTGTGTTTTAGGCAATGGTTTGTCAATGAAGGATTGTTATGTGGCACATAGCTGGTTTAACGGCATCGTTTTATGGGGCAACTCATGCACCGTTGATAATTGCATCATAGAAGATGTGAACTGGATGGGCAAACGATGTTCCGGTATAAACAGTTTTGGCGCTGATAATACCATTCGTTACTGTACGATCAGGAATACCGGGGCATCCAGCATCGAAGGCGGAAATGGGGCTTGGATAAAAAAGTATGCTATTAGAAACTTATGGGAACACAATCGCTGCGAAAATGCTTGTAATTTGGTGGTTGACCAGGGCTTTTTCTACATAAACCATCAAAATGGGGCCTCCCCTTCTGCCAATTCAGAATGGAGATACAATCTATTAATACATAATCAAGGGCCGGATAAAGGTGTGTGGACAAGTACAAATGTTGGCCTTTATGTCGACAACAACTCTTCCGGGTACCTGGTACACCATAATGTGGTGGTTGATGCAAAAGAAGGCATACGGTACAACGATTTTTTAGATGGGGCAAGAGCAGGCAAGGGTGTATATTTTTACAACAATACTTTTTATCAGGTTAACCAATGTATGGCATCAGGGAGGATACCAAGAGGTACTAAACCGGATGCAGATATTACTGTAGAGAACAATCTTGGGATCGGATGCGGTGGATACGGTGTGTTCACCCGTACATCATCAAATGTTGAATTTGCTGAGAAGTCGTCAGTAGAAAATGCGGACAATTCGAATTTCACCCTGAAACAAAGTAAATATATTGATGCAGGCGTTTTGATTCAAAATGTGGACATATCCTATGCAGGCACTGCACCGGATATTGGCGCATTTGAAACTAAATCACCTACATGGCATGCAGGTTCAGATTTAGTCATTCCTGAAAAAATTTTGATCGAAGATAACGAAGGACTAACTACGCATGTTGTCGATACTCCTGACAGGGATCTTAAAAGTAATTATGGAAAACAATAAAAAATTGATGTTAATCGTATTCTTTTTGTCAATACTGGGGAGTAGTTGTGCAAAAAGAGTGACAACCATTGGTTCAGAAAATTCAGGGATTCAATTGCAAATTAAATCTTTGGAAGGAAAAATTCAATACGAAGTAAGTTTTAAAGGAAAGGTTTTGATAAATCCTTCAGGGCTGGGATTACTTTCCAGTGAATTTAATTTTGTCCCCGCAGAAATTATCAGGATCACACAAGCTAAAATACAGGAACAGTGGCATCCTTTATTTGGTAAGTCAGGATTGGTAGACAACACTTATCATGAAGCAACAGTTGAAGCAAAAACGAAGGATGGCTTGCTAATTCATGTCAACTTCAGGGTATTTAACGATGGAGTCGCTTTCCGATATGAGGTACCGGTACAGAATGGGCTGGATAGCCTGACCATAACCGAAGATAAGACAACCTTTTGTTTTTCACAAGACTTTAATTGCAGGGGCATTGACCAAAATATTGAAACCTCGGATTTCAGCCCCAAACCTATCAGTCAGACTAAATTCAGCCAACTGCCATTGCTGGTACATACACCCGAATGTTGGTTGGCAATAAATGAAGCATCGGTATTTGACTTCAGCGTGTTGTATTTACGAAATAATTCTACTTCAGCAACCATGAGCGCAGATATTGGAATTTCCCCTTGTTCATTGCCTTTAAGGACCCCATGGCGGGTTATCCAGATTGGGGAAAATGCAGGCGATTTGATTGAATCAAATATTTTGGTTAACCTGAATGAACCTTGTCAGATTGAAGATCCCTCATGGATAAAACCGGGCAAGGCTATGTGGGACTGGAGAAACCATGGCGATACAATCAATGGCTTTGTTTATGGCATTAATGAAGCATCTTATAAAAGACTGATTGATTTTGCATCAGGAAACTTGATTGAATATGTACTGTTCGATGCGGATTGGTACAGCGAATTCGGACCTCAATATCCGAGTAAAGATTTGGATATGCCTGAAATAATCAAGTATGCGAACAAGAAAAATGTGGGTGTGTTACTCTACATCGATCGTCACCGTGCCGGAAATAACAATGACTGGAATCTTGAAGATGTATTGAATACTTTTCAGAAATGGGGCGCTTCAGGCATAAAATACGGTTTCCTGTCTCAAGAGACCAACGACAGGAAAACTTTTGTGGATTTGACCCGTGAAATTACCCGTTTGTGTGCAAAACATAGGATGCTGGTCGATTTTCACGACAACCCGGTACATCCTGGCGGTGAAGAACGGACATGGCCAAATAGGATTACGCTCGAATATTGTCACGGACAACAGGATTCCAGAAAATCCTTTGGACCGGAGATAGCCGTGACTGCCCCTTTTATTAACGGACTTTCTGGCCCCTTGGATATGGCCAATGGATATTACGATCTGAATGGCCTGCAAAATCGTTCAAAAGTCGATAAAAATGGGCTCAACAGTACTGTTGTTGGTGAAACAGCACGCTGCCTGATTAATTACTCTCCCCTTATGATCCTTCCGGATAATGGGGATGTATATAATCAAAAGAAAGATTTGTTTAGTTTTATTCGGGATATGCCTGATACGTGGGACGAAACACGTTTCCTTGGCGGCGAACCAGGTGAATTTATTATTGTTGCCCGGCGCAGCGGGAGAAACTGGTTTGTGGCAGGGAATACCAATGTTAAGGCAAGAAGAGTCGATTTAAAATTGGATTTCCTGGAAGGAAGGGAATATAATTTAATCCGATATCAGGATACAAAAGATTCCCATTTTCAGAAAAATAAGGAATCCTATGAGGTACATATAGGAACGGTAGCTAAAGATCAGGTATTAACCCTACCTATGGCTCCAGGGGGTGGGTTTTGTATCAAAATTATAGCAGAATAATAATGAAATATGATTGACCCGAAAATATAGAATTCGGACATTTCAAATTAATAACCAAGAAGATTATAAATCACGTAAATAGATATGGGAACCTCTATATTTCAAGCCGAAAACGGGAAAAAATATTTATTCCCTTTTGCTATCATTGCCAGTTTGTTTTTC
This sequence comes from Prolixibacteraceae bacterium, assembly GCA_023228025.1. GTDB lineage: Bacteria > Bacteroidota > Bacteroidia > Bacteroidales > Prolixibacteraceae > CAINVV01. Next base: position 13,700 of record JALOCD010000082.1, read on the forward strand.
TTATCGGGATATACCAATGCGTTGCTCGATGTGCTTAACAAATATTTTCAGGAGGTACTGCATATTTCCAGGGCGGAGTCGGGATTGGTTCAGTTTTCACTTTATTCAGGGTATTTTATCATGGCGATACCCGCGGGAATATTCATTCACAGGTTCGGATACAATAAGAGTTTGATTCTAGGCTTATTAATCCTGATTGCCGGAACAATTTTGTTTATCCCTGGAGCGTATATTAAATCTTATTATGTTTTTCTGGTTGCATTATTTGTAATCGCATGTGGTTTCTCTTTTTTTGAAATCATAGCCAATCCTTATGCTACTTTCCTTGGAAACGAGCAAGCAGCTACGCGAAGGATAAACCTAGTACAGGCATTCAACGGTATTGGATGGATATTCGGACCGTTATTGGGTGGTTTGATCATATTCAATAAATCTTCGGGTGAATATCATTTCAATAACCTGCCTATCCCGTTTATTTTTTTAGGTATTGGTATTCTTATCATCTTAATTCTCATCATCCGGAAACCTTTACCTGAACTTTCTGATATAAAAAAAGATAATGAGATAAATCCAGGTACACCATCCATTACAGCTAAACCTTTTTATAAATATCCGCATTTTGTCCTGGCAATATTTGCCCAGTTCTTTTATGTGGCAGGACAGACTGGGATCAATAGCTTTTTTATCAATTATGTTACCGAAACCAATCAGGATATTTCCAATCAATCGGCTTCGGTAATGCTGGCCTTTGGTGGTATGAGCTTGTTTATTCTCGGTAGGTTTTCCGGAAGCTGGTTTATGAAATTCATCAACCCCTCCCGGTTGCTGACCATCTTTTCAGTGGCTTGTATGGTACTGGTAGCCCTGGTAATTATGAAATTACCGTTCGTCTCCATTGCAGCTCTTTGTGCTGTTTACTTTTTCATGTCTATCATGTATCCAACCATTTTTGCTTTAGGCATAAAGGACTTGGGAGAACAGGTCAAGAAAGCGTCATCGTATATAGTAATGGGTATTGTTGGCGGAGCTTTTTGTCCGATGCTGATGGGTAAAATAGCGGATATTTATTCAATGACCATTGGCTTCATAGTCCCATTGGTATGCTTTGCGTTCGTTTTTCTTTATGCCTATAAAGGGTGCAAATTGAGATAATACAATATTCAAACATTTTTTCAAAATTTAACATCATGACTATAAATATTTGCAGAAACAGAAGGATAGAAAAGTTGCACGAAAGAAACCTTTTTCTTGCACAGAATCATAAGCGTGATCTTTATGTCGATAACCCTGAATTTCTGGTATACCACTGGTCGGGCAAAGCAGCAGCTTTTAGCCCGGCAACAGGAGAAACAGCTTCTGATGCCAGTGAAAGGATCAATTGCGGAGACCACAACTGCCGAGTCGATAATAGTAACCCTTTCCCGTTTGTAAATGGGATGCCATCAAAGGTTAATGGCTTTTCATACGATGTGAATAATTTTGCGGCTGACTATGCTTTTTTTCTCGATCATACGCCAGTAATAATTAACCCATACGAACGAATTGTTGGCGAGTTCAATTGGCAGCTCGACGAAGCACGCTTTTTTAAATATCCGGACGAGAACCAGAAACTGGGATTAGAAGCCCGGAAATTGGGAGCCGGGGGGATTAGTTTTACACATACCTCTCCCGATTTAGGTATCGGCCTGGAATTGGGTTGGGGAGGAATTCTTAATAAAGTTCAGGTTAACAGGGTCAAATTTCAGAAGAACGACAACCAAAAAAGTGTTGAATACCTGAATGCTGCAGAAGTAGTTTGCAACGCTATCATTCGTTTTATTGACCGATATGCCGTTGAGGCAGATGCACTTGAAAGAAGCGAAAGAGATCCGGAGTTAAAAGAAAGCTACGGAATTGTGGCGCGTTCATGCCGGAACATCATTACCCAAGCCCCTTCCAGTTTTGTTGAAGCCGTACAATGGATCAACTTTTTCCAGGTTTTTGAACGTATCATCGGGCATGGAAATGGCTATGGCCGGTTGGATCAGCTTTTGATTGGTTTCTACAAGGCTGATTTTAACAAAAAACTCATGACCCATGAATATGCACGTGATCTGGTAGCGGAATTGTATCTAAAATACGGAGGAAACTACTTCTCTTTCGGCGGTCGTAATCAGGCATTAAAAGATGCAACCAACGAGATGAGTTGGATTGGCATTGAAGCCTATGACATGTGTGGTGGTTACAATCAGCTCGGAGCAATGTGGCACAGCGATGTTGATAAAGATTTCTGGAACTATGCCTGCGATGTGGTTGGCCGACATGGTTGTGGTGCGCCGACACTGGTTAATTACGACGTGATGCGGGCGAGCGAATTACGCTCGGGGTATAGTGAAGAGGATAGCTGGAACATCGCCTATTCCGGTTGTCAGTGGTACTGTTCGGTTGGAAAAGAATACAATGATCAGGATTTAAATTCGCTGGTTTTGGTTCAACCCATGCAACGGGCAATGCAGCATGCCGCTGATTTTGGACTCGAAAAATGGGATGATTTCTGGGCGGTTTATTGCAACGAAGTAAATAAAACTGCTGATGTTCTAGTCGATTTTAAAAACAATACCTACAAATGGCAGCACAAAGTGTGGCCTGAGATCGTCACCTCATTTTGTATGCATGGCCCTATTGAAAATGGCCGTGATGTTACTGATGTGCGGGCGGTTGCCAATAATTATACTTCGGTGAATGTACTTGGTGTTCCGAATGTGGTTGACAGTATGTATGCAATGAAAGAACTCATATTTCAGCAAAAGAAATATACAATGCTTGAACTGATTGGAGCCATTTCGACCAACTGGGACAAAAAAGAGTTGATGCGAAGGGATTTTCTTAATCAGCCCAAATTTGGGAATGATATCGACTCGGTTGATTCCATGGCGCTGTTGATTTCAAAACAAGTTCGCGAATTGCTCGAAAGCAAACACAACATCAAAGGATTTCATTTCCGTCCTTCGCTTTTTCAGTTTATGGGCCACACCTATGCAGGAGTGATGTTGGGAGCTACGCCCGACGGACGAAAAGCCGAAGAACCGCTTGCTCACGGAATGAACCCAATGCATGGAAGGAATACTGAAGGAATTTTACCTACAATCCGATCGTTTTGCAAACTCAACTTCACTGAATATCAGGGAGGATCTTTTCAAATTGAACTGCATCCAAGTTTTTTTCCTGATGGTGAAAAACGAGGCAATACGGTTGAACTATTTGCGACCAATTTTTTCGAAATGGGTGGTGTACAAATCAATCTGAATGTGGTGGACATCAATACATTGAAAAAGGCAATGGAAAATCCGGAAAATCCGGAATACAGAAATATCGTTGTAAAGGTAACCGGATACTCAGCCCATTTTATGGTGATGGACAGAAAATTTCAGGAAGAATTTGTGAAACGGGTTAATTATACATCTCTTATAAACTAAAACAAATAACGATTATGAATAATTTAAGCGATAAACAAAAAGAATCCTTTATAGATCATGGGTATCTGGTCCTTGAAAACGTGATTGATGGAAAATATCTGTCTCCCGTGATTGATGAGCTAATGTCCTATGGAAAGAAATGAAGAAAAATGATGTCTAAAAATGAACGGACAAACAGCTGTACTAACAGAAATTCGCTCTCTCTCGGCACACGATGGTCCTGGATTAAGGATAACCCTTTTCTTTAAAGGATGTTCCCTGAAATGTAAGTGGTGCCACAATCCTGAGACCATCCTGTCAACTCCTGAATTGGAATGGGATGAAAAAAGTTGTATCGATTGCCGGATTTGTGAAGCCAACTGTCCGGAGAAGGCCATCGCTTTTAGTGAATCAAAATCATATATCATAAACAAGAATAAATGCACGGTCTGCGGAACTTGTGTGGCTACCTGCCCATCGAAAGCGCTGAAAATAGCAGGGGTTTCTTTCACTGTAAATCAGTTGTTTGATCTAATTCACAGGGATGAAAAATTCATTAAACGATCTAATGGCGGAATAACCTTCTCGGGAGGTGAGCCAGCACTGGGATATTCTTTTATTGCTGAATTGGCTCAAAAGCTAAAAGCATTTGATTATCATTTAGCCCTTGATACTTGTGGCATGGCTCCGGCCAAAGCATACGAGACAATTGTTCCGCTGATGGATCTGATTTTGTATGATCTAAAAGAGATAAACGATGAAAAACATCGCCAGTTTACCGGAGCATCCAATGAGTTGGTTCATGAAAACCTTTCTTTAATTCTCAAACTCATTCAGCAAAATAACCTGAAAACGGAAGTTTGGATTCGTACTCCTTTAATTCCTGCGATGACAGATACTTATGAAAATATTCAGGCAATTGGTAAATTTCTATCTGAAAAAGCAGATGGTTCAGTTCAGAAATGGGAATTATGCACATTTAATAACCTTTGCATTGCCAAATATCGCAAGTTGGGGAAAGAATGGGCTTTGGAGCATTCCGATCTTTTAACAACAAGTTATGCAGCGCAACTCCTTAAAGTTGCTAAATTATCTGCACCTATTATCCCCGGGATAAATCTTTCAGGATTGACAAAAACAAATAGAAAAACTTAAATAACAGATAATGGAAGTATCAAAAACTATCACACTAAAAAATCAAATTATGAAACAAATTCTCGTTACAATTATTTCTGCCCTTTTTGTATTAAATGGTTATACTCAAACGAATCCAAATAAGATGGACTGGTGGAAAGATGCAAAGTTTGGGATGTTTATCCATTGGGGAGTATATGCTGTGCCGGCCGGAGTTTACAATGGGAAAGACATTGGCCGTAACGGCGAATGGATCATGAACCGGGGAAAAATTCCTATAGCTGAGTATCAAGCATATGCGAAACAGTTTAATCCAGTAAAATACAATCCCGAAGCATGGGTGCAAATGGCAAAAGATGCTGGGATGAAATATCTGGTTATCACCTCAAAACACCACGATGGCTTCACCCTTTTCGAAACAAAAGCTTCAAAATGGAACATTGTTGAGGCGACACCTTACGGCAAAGATTTGCTTAAACCGCTTGCCGATGCTTGTCATAAATACGGGATCAGACTTGGATTTTACTATTCTCAAGCGCAGGACTGGAATAACCAGGGAGGTGCAGCCAGTGGCGGGCATTGGGATAAAGCACAGGATGGCTCAATGGATGAATATATCGATAAAGTTGCAGTTCCTCAGGTTAAAGAGATTCTTTCTAATTACGGACAAGTTGATATACTTTGGTGGGATACACCAACCGATATGACCAAAGAGAGGGCTGAGAAATTTATACCAATCCTAAGTAAGTATCCTAATCTAATCACTAACAATAGATTAGGAGGCGGTTATAACGGTGATACAGAGACTCCGGAGCAATTTGTTCCGGCAACCGGTTTCCCCGGACGAAACTGGGAAACCTGTATGACCATGAATGATACATGGGGTTACAAATCGAAAGATAACAACTGGAAATCGACAAAGGAAATTATTCAGACATTGATCAATATTGTTAGTAAAGGGGGTAATTACCTCCTGAATGTCGGACCAACGTCCGAAGGGCTTATTCCTCAGCCTAGTATTGATCGTTTAAAAGAAGTGGGTCAATGGATGAAAACGAATGGCGCAGCTATATACGGCACCACTGCCAGTCCGTTCCATTATTTGTCCTGGGGGCGCTGCACGAGGAAAGGCAATAAATTGTACCTACATGTCATAGATTGGCCACAGAATGGACTACTATCAATTCCATTGCTCAATAAAATTGAAAGGGCCTATTTGTTGTCTGCTCCTAAAGCGACATTGGAAGTTCAGAAATCCGAATTGAAGAATATTGTCAAACTGCCTTTTGCTGCTCC
>JALOCD010000083.1 GCA_023228025.1 Prolixibacteraceae bacterium
TGCCGGGAAGATCCTGACCTACAAGATTTTCAAAAAACAGGGAATAAAAATTGGCGTCTATGGTTTAGGCATCGAACTGGACGGACTGGTGAGCAAGCCAAATTATGGCAAAACCAAATACCATAATCCTCTGGAAAAAGCGCTGAAAATGGAGAAATTTTTAAAGGAGGAGAAAAAAGCCGATTTAATTGTATGTCTATCACACCTCGGATATACTTATAAAGAGAAGAAAATCAGCGATTTGATAATTGCTACCGAAACCTTCCACACAGATCTGATCATTGGAGGACACACCCATACATTCTTAAAAAAACCAGATAGTGTCACCAACAAATCGGGGCAAAATGTTCTTGTCAATCAGGTGGGATTTGGCGGATTGATCCTGGGCAGGATTGACTATTTCTTTGAAAAGATGGGCAAGAAGCACGCCAAGAGTGACGATAACATCCCAATCAAGTAATTTGGCATGGAGCCAAGAGCATTGACGAAATGATGAATATGACGTTCTTACTATGCCCTCTGCCCCATGCCCTCTGCCCTTGGGCATAAAAAAACCGCATTAATTCGAATTGTGTAAAACCCCGAATATACAGGATTTGAGTGCCTGTCTGATCAGACTTCCAATGGCAGCGAAACTGCTCCCCGAAGGGATGAGGCCTGTCTTAGCGGACATAAGCTTTCTCGTTAAACTTGAAATGTTGAGTTTACCAACTAAGTGAATTAATGCGGATATATCGTGTGTGAAAGAACTTCTTACTTATGACTCAAATTTACATCCGATATCTTGTATTTCAAAGGAATTCGCGATATTTATTCCAACAATATTTTCATCAAATATTTTGCCCAACTAAAAATGATTTTTACATTTGCACCACTCAAATCAAAGGAGAGGTGGGTGAGTGGCTGATACCAGCAGTTTGCTAAACTGCCGTACGGGAAACTGTACCGGGGGTTCGAATCCCCCCCTCTCCGCAACCAGTTAAAAGCCTCGCGATAGCGGGGTTTTTTTATTATCCCCACCCGACAAACACCGCAGGTGTTAAGGAGGTTGGGGATAATAAAAAAACTCTGAGCGGAGGAGCCGGGTTAGGCGGCAGGTTTTATTTTGTCGATGATGGTATAGGCTAATTTAAAACCGGTTTTGATTACATCGACTGATAATATGCCATCATAATAACCATCGAGGTGTAAAATATTGTAGGCACTGTTTAAATAATTGAGCATTTTCTTATCAATTTTAGAGGCAGTGGTGCGATAAAACTCAATTGATTTTCTGTTTTTGGGCACTTTTACCTCTTTCAGCATAAAATATCCGTCAAGGGCTTTTAAAACGGCATTGTACGCTATACCGCTGGCAGTTTTTACATATTTGCTGTCTTTGTAAAAATCGTCCTCTTTGCCGGCCCTTTTCAGGGTTTCTTTGGCATTGTCCATGTAGCGGATGGCCTCTTTGTAGTACTCGCTTTTTATTTGGTTCTGTTCTGTGATTCCCATGGTTGAGTGTTTTCACAAAGTTAAATTAAAAATAGAATTTCTAAAATGATGTAATTCAAATTCATTCCACGATACTAAAGGATAAGCTTAAAATAAAAAAAGCCATATTTGTAATTCGGTAAAAAACTTCAACTGATAAAAGTGTCAAACAGCAACGGTCAGGATGAAAAATGGAATCATTTTATCAATGATGGAGATTTGGACGCTCTGTCCGGAATCTATTATCATTACTTTGACTTGTTGTTTACATATGGCATGAAACATTCGATAGAAAAGCAGGCTGTTGAGGATGCAATTCAGGATGTGTTTATGAACCTGATCAAGTTCAGGAAAAGTATTGGCAATGTAAAGAACTTGCCGGGTTATCTGGTCAGCGCATTCCGTCGACAACTTTTTCTTGACCAAAACAAACACAAGAGAACAATCCTTTCAGTAAAACCTCCTGAAGTACAATTTGAATATTTCAGAACCCAGGAAGAGGATATTCCGGAGCACGAAATTCAAGAAAAATTATATCTTACTATAAAACAATGCATTGGCAAACTTACTGACAAACAGCAGGAAATTATTTATTTGCGGTTTGAATGTGGGGTACCCTATGAAGAGATTGCCGAAATGCTTCATATCTCTGTTGAATCGTGCTATAAATCAGTCCATCGCTCCATAAAATCTGTCAGATGCGAGGCAGAGAAAATATTAGGCAATGGACACAATTTGATACTGTGTTTTTTGTTGGGACCTCCCCGTTAATTAGATTCTTCCATTACAGCCAAAATTTTTCTTTAAAAAAATAAAATAAAATCGTTTTACCTGTCCAGATTTTTCGCTTTCCCTCTCAATAGGGTATAAAGCAATACAAATGAAAGAGACAGATCACTACGAAACCTATTCAACGGACGATTTCATTCTTGACGAAAATTTTCGCAAGATCGTTCGCACTTCCGAATCAAATAACCTTTTAAAAGAGTTGCAGGAAAACTTCCCCGCAAAGAGGAATGAGATGAACATGGCAATTCAGGTCATCAGGGGAATGAATTCGCCAAAGTTCAGGCAAACTGATCTCAAGAAACATGAGATCTGGGAACAGATCGTTCAAAAGCGACGGAAACAAATTCGGCTGACCATCTTCAGGTATGCAGCTTCAATTCTTTTATTTATTGGTATAGGAAGCGCTGCAATCTATTTTACAACACAGAAACCTGCACCTGAAATAATTGTTTCAAATGTACTACCTGCAAAAAATGCAGTATTGATCCTGTCTGATGGCAAGACAATCCCCATTACCAGCAAACAATCGACTGTTCAATATTCTGCCAATGGTAAGCAAATCATCGTGAATGATTCATCGGACATAACACAGAATAATTTAAGTATCGGGTTCAATCAGTTGATTGTGCCTTACGGTAAACGATCATTTGTCGTTCTTTCCGAAGGAACCAAGGTTTGGTTAAATTCCGGTTCTAAGCTTATATTTCCACCGGTTTTTACGGGAAGCACACGCGAGGTTGTTTTGGAAGGAGAAGCCTTGTTTGATGTAACCAAAGACGCTAAGAAACCATTTTACGTAAAGACTGACGCATTCAAAATAAAGGTTTATGGAACCAAATTTAATGTACAGGCCTATCAGCAGGATGAGGATTACAATATTGTGCTGATAGAAGGAAAAGTCCGTCTGAATTCCAATAACAGTATGCAATCGAAGGAAATATTCCTGGCACCCAATCAAAAAGCGACGATATCAAAAGGTCATGAGGATTTTGGAATTAAAAATATTGAAAACACGGAGGTATATACTGCCTGGGTTGACGGTTATCTGACCTTTACGAATGAGAATTTACCGGTTTTGCTAAAACGGGTCTCCCGTTATTACAATGTCGAAATTGAAACTCAGTTACCTGATAACATTGCAACAATTTATGGCAAGCTCGACCTCAAAGATGAACTTGAACGTGTTTTGGATGGCATAGCATTTATTTCGAAAACAAAATATGAAAAAAGAGGCGCTAAGTATGTATTTATAAACAACTAAACAAATTGAATGGAAGAATCGTGAAGACCATGAATGCAAAAACCGGTAGATGCTGGTAACATCGCCCGGTTAGTGTTAATTAAGCCGTTAAGGCAAAATTATTTATTAAAAAAACATTTCAAACTTATGGAAAAAAACCGAATTGTCCACTGTTCCTTAACAAGGAGGGTGATTGACGTTATTTCATTGAAAATGAAGCTACTAACCATTTTTATTTTTGCGGGATCCATGGCATTATCGGCCAGCAGCTATTCCCAAAAGACAAAAATTGACCTTCAACTCGAGAATTCTACGCTGACAGAGATCTTAAACACCATTGAAAAGAAAAGTGAGTTTATTTTCATTTACAATGCAAATGTTGTTAATGCTGATGTAAAAAGAAGCATTTCGGTCAAAGTGGAACAGATCGAAAAGATTTTGGAACTCTTGTTCCAGGGTACCGATATTACCTACCGGATTGATGACAGGCAAGTCTTTTTGTCCAAGAAGAACGATTTGAAAAATCCTGAGCAGGTTAATGAAAGTATTTTTAGCGACCAGGTCAGGAAAAGGGAAATTTCGGGTACCATTAAAGACAGTAAAGGGCAGCCAATGCCCGGAACGACCGTCATGGTGAAAGGGACTACCATTGGTACCATTACAGATGCTGACGGACATTTCACGCTTAATATTCCCGGTGATGGCAAAATTCTTGCAGTTTCGTTTGTCGGTATGATATCGCAGGAACTGACCATCGGATCACAGACAACCTTTAATATCGTCATGGCAGAGGTTCCTGTTGATGTTGGCGAAGTTGTTGTGGTGGGTTATGGAACCCAGAAAAAACTGACAGTTACCGGAGCTGTCAGCGCGTTGAAAGGTAGCGAATTGCTTAAATCGCCGGTTGCTAACCTGACATCGGCATTGGTTGGTAGGGTGAGTGGAGTGATAGGGGTCCAACAAAACGGACAGCCCGGGAAGGATGAAACGATACTCCGGATCCGTGGTATTGGCACTTTGACAAGCTCTGTAGCTACCCCTCTTGTTTTGGTTGATGGAATAGAACGTTCTTTCAGCCAGATTGATCCCAATGAAATTGAATCATTTTCTGTTTTAAAGGATGCTTCTTCAACAGCGGTTTATGGAATACGGGGCGCCAATGGGGTTATCATTGTAACCACTAAAAAAGGCACGGAAGGCAAGGCGATTGTCAGTTACACCGGAAATACTTCTGTGCAGTCTCCGACACGCCTTCCAAAATATTTGGATGCCTATAACTTTTCATTGATCTACAATGAAGCACTGAAAAACGACAATCCTCTTACAACCCAGACTTTTACAGACGCGGAGTTACAAAAATTCAAAGACCAGAGCGATCCGTTGTTTTACCCCAACACCAATTGGCTAAAACTGTTGATAAAAGAATATGCCCCCCAAACCCAGCACAACTTAAATATCAGGGGCGGAACAAAAAATGTAAAATATTTTGTTTCATTGGGTTATTTGAATCAGACCGGTCTTATTAAAGAGTTCCAGCAAAGCAGTGGGATCAGCAACAACAACAATTTTTCCAGGTACAACTTCAGGTCCAATATTGATATCAATGTGACTCCCACCACCACTGTTAACTTTCAGTTGGGTGGATATTCATCGGTAAGACATTCATCGCAAATTACCGAATCGGATGCAGGGGCGAATACGACACTAATGTCACAAATACTTGTTTCAGCGCCCAACGCGACAATAGGCATGTACGATGGAAAAATAATCACGCTGGACCGTTCGGGCAACAAAAATGCCATTGCAAATCTTGCGGCAGGATTTGCTGATTATACGGACAATAGCCTGAACATCAATCTTGGTATAAATCAAAAACTGGATATGATTACCAAGGGATTATCTGTAAGGGGTAAAATCGCCTTTGACAATTTTTATGACCTGCGCCGGGTTTTTAGCAGATCAACGCCAACATATACGCCTCTCAAAGTATACCCAAATGGTGTTGAGACCACAGTTTTTCGTCAGAATGGGGAATTAGGGGATTTTGTGTCAGGTCCGTCAACAGGATTTGCCCGCTCTCGTCAGCTTTATATGGATTGGGCGCTCGAGTACAACAACTCATTCGGCCGTCACAATGTAGGGGCCCTGGTACTTTACAACCAGAAGAAAAGATGGTACCATTCACTGGCTTATCCGGGTATCCCCCTTGGTTACCAGGATTGGGTTGGTCGTGTCACCTATAACTACGCATTACGCTATTTGCTGGAATTCAATATGGGCCGGAACGGATCAGAAAATTTTCCTGTTAATAGCCGTTTTGGCTGGTTCCCTGCCATTTCTGCAGGATGGGTTGTCACCAGTGAGCCCGCGGTCGAAAAGCTGATAGGTAAAAATATTCTGTCGTATCTCAAGATTAGAGGCTCGTACGGACAAGTAGGAAATGATATCATGGGAAGCACCCGATTTATGTACTATCCCAGCGAGTATCTGCAAGGGGGAAGCGGTGTATTTGGGGAAGACCCGGTACGGTATGGCTCTTATACTGAAGGCAAATTGGGAAATCCGGATGTAACATGGGAAAGATCAAAGAAACTGGACGTTGCAGTCGAAACGCGGTTTTTTAAAGACCAGCTTAGTTTCCTATTTGACTATTTTTCAGAAGACCGCAACAATATTCTTACTACCAGGAAAACGGTACCCTCCTATGTTGCAGTTACGCTGTCTGATGCGTACAACATTGGTCACGTAAAAAACAAGGGGTATGAAATTGAAGCAGGTTGGGATAGTAAAATAAAAGATTTCAATTACAACTTCCATGCGAACTACGCCTTCGCGAGAAATAAAATACTCTATATGGATGAGGCCCTGAATGATCAGTATCCAAATCTGAACCGCACAGGACACAGGGTAGGAGAAACTTTTGGCTATATTTTTGAGGGGTTCTACAATACGCCTGATGAGGTTGCATCGGCTCCTTCCTATTTTGGTGGACAACCAACTTTGGGGGATAACAAATACAAAGATATTACCGGAGACGGCGTGATCAATGCATATGACCAACAGGCACTTAAAAGTCCTGCATTTCCGGAGATTACCTATGGCATTTCAGCCGCTTGCTCCTACAAAGGAGTAGATATTAGTATTTTATTTCAGGGAAATGCCAATGTATCGGTACCCGTACAGGACCAATTTTACAGGCCTTTTTATATGTTGGGTACTGCCCTTGAAATGGTGCAGAACCGTTGGCATTTAGATTCTCCCGACAACAATGCCCATGCAACTTTCCCAAAACCAAGCGTAACTTATGCCAGGGGACAGAATTTTTATAATTCAACATTAAATATCTACGATGGCTCCTATTTCCGGTTTAAAAACCTTGAGATAGGATATACCTTTAACAAACAGCAGCTTAAAAGATTAAGGCTTGAAAGTATACGTCTCTCCCTGTCCGGGCAAAACCTTTACACATGGGATAAATTGAAAATTTTAGATCCTGAAAGTATTGCCAGTGCCAGTAATCAATATCCTCAATGCAAGGTCTATAATGTTGGGATTAAAGTACAGTTTTAATAACGGGTTAAATTATTGATGAGATGAAAACAAAAAATTACATATTGGGCATTGTTGTTGCGATAGCATTGCTCTCCCCGATTTCGTGTAAAAATTTCCTTGAGATGCCCGCTCAGACCGGGTTCAACAAGGATCTGGTTTTTTCAAATTACAGGGATACAGAGATATTCCTTTATTCTTTGTACCAATCTGTTCCAAAAATCATGTATGGTTGGGCCAATAACATTATGCTTTTTGGCCCATCGCGTGTTTCACTTTCAGATGAAGCTATTTCCGGAGTTTATTCCGGATTCACGACAAACAGTCTGTACGCAGGTGCTGTTACTTCAGCCTGGTTTACAACCCGGAATGGTGAAGATGTTTATGACACGCATTGGAAATCAATCCGGAATAACTTTATTATGCTGGAGAATATTGATAAGGTGCCTGATGCAAGCGCTGAAGTCAAAGGTCGCATCAAAGGAGAGTGTCAAATATTGATTGCCGTTGAGTATTTCGAAATGTGGAAACGATACGGAGGGATACCAATTATCAAAGGATCCATGACTCCTGCTGATTATGAGATTATTAAACGCCAGTCATTGGATGCTGTTTATAAATACATCATTGAACTTTGTGACGCGGTAATTGCAAATCCAAACATTCCGGCTAAGGTAACCAATCCTTTGGAATTTGGCCGCGCTACCAAGGCATTGGCTTATGGACTGAAGGCACGGACTATGCTCTATGCTGCCAGCCCGTTGTTCAATGCTGCAACTCCCTATCTCGATTTCGGACAGAACAACAACTTGATTTGCTTTACCAATTACGATAAGAACAGGTGGAAACTTGCCATGGATGCAGCCCTTCAGGCCATCCAGTTCTGCGAAAGTAACGGCTATGCGATCGTAACAAACGTGGGGATCAATAGAAATTACACCATTGCCGTTCAAAAACGGCCCAAAGACGGAAATACGGAAATTATTTGGGGCACGATGTATAACTCTTCCCTGGAAGGGGCGAATGGTGGTCCGGATTACATGTGGGGCATGAGAGGACGCCAGGGTGGCGCAGGCGCCAACACACCTACCCAGAATGCCGTTGAAATGTACCACAATGTTGATGGCAGTTCGGTTAACTGGGATGTAAAAATAACGACTCCTCCCAATCAACCGGAGTTCCCTTATAAAAACTTAGAACCAAGGTTTCAGCAAACAATTGGCTACAACGGATGTCTTTGGTACACCAATCCTAATTTTTATCCTCAATTTTATAATGGAGGCGAAGCGGGCGTTGCCAATGGTCTTGAAGGTATGAAAGCCACGCCTGTTGTAGGAAATTATTCAATGAGAAAATATTTTATTGACTATGAAAAGTCCAAATCGGGCATGTGGCCAATGAACCCGGTCATGCGTCTGGCAGAAATGTACTTTATCTATGCCGAGGCTTCGAATGAATTTCAGGGGCCAACTTCCCAGGCTTTTGATCTGCTGGATGTGATCCGTACCCGTTCTGGCATGCCAAAGGTTGATCGTTCCTTGAACCAGGCAGGTTTGAGGGCCTTCCTCGTAAATGAACTTTTTGTTGAATTTTATGCTGAAGATCACCGGTATTACGATATGAGACGTTGGAAAATACCAGGTGTAAAAACAATTTATAACGTTAACGTATTGAAATTCCTTAACAATACTTACACCTACGAGAAATATGTTTCTCAAACACGTGTATGGAACGAATATTGGTTCATGCACCCATTCCCGCTTACCGAAATCACTAAGAATTACGGATTAATTCAAAACCCGGGATGGTAAATTGTTTTTATAAACCAATAAATCAGTATGTTATGAAACATCGAAATATATTCATGAAACAATTGAAAGTGAAAGCAGGCATTTTCTTACTATTTTTCGGAATTGCTTGTAGCGCTTTTGGTCAAAATATCGCTCCTAAGAATGGTGCGAAAGAGATTCCCGATTCAAGTATTGTTCAGCCGACATCTAACCTTCCAGTGAACTGGGAGAGCCCATCCTCCGTCAGCACGGTACAAGGCAAAGTAATCGACAAAAATTCTTCCTATTCAACCGGAAATTCACTTTATGGCCTTTTGCCCGGATTGATAGTCCGGCAGCAATCGGGGGAACCGGGTTCTGAAGATGCCGATTTCAGGATTCGTGGTAACGGAACCTTTGGAAACAGCAATTATCCGCTTATTCTTGTGGATGGTTTTGAACACGATCTCAATTCAGTTGCAATAGATGACATCGAGTCTATCACTGTATTAAAAGATGCTTCTGCTTCGATCCTTTACGGAGGAAGGGCTGCAAATGGGGTAATTGTGGTAAAGACCAAGCGTGGTATACAGGGAAAGGGTAAAATAACAGTGAAATTGCTGGGTGGAATGCAAAGTCCAATGGGGCTTCCCAAATTTACCAACTCTGCTGATTATGCTACCATGTACAATCAGGCACTGGCAAGTGACGGACTGCCTGCCATATATGCCGATACGCAAATTGAGGGTTTTCGGACAGGGGACCCTGTCTATTATCCAAATGTGGATTGGATCAAGGAGCTGGTGAAAAATAGCGCTCCGGCAGCTAAAGCTACGGTCACAGCCACTGGGGGCAACAATATTATCAAGTATTTTGTATCGGTTGGCTATTTGATGAATCAAGGCTTGTACGATCATACCGCCATGCACGACGCTTACAGTACAAATATTAAATCAGGGAGCATTGATTTCAGGTCAAACCTGGACGTTCAGCTCACCAGTGATTGGAAACTCACATTCGATATGTTTGGGCAGATTAATGATAAAAACTCACCTGTAGCAAGTACTTCTTCTATTTGGAACTCACTGAACAGTTATTCATCGACTATACCCATTTATGTGAAGGATGCGTTACTCGGGGGAACTTCCGCTTTTCCAATTAACCCCATGGGCTTAATCAATGAACAGGGATATCGGGACACCTATGAAAGATATGTGATTTTTAATTCTTCGACCGAATATAATTTAAGAAGAGTCGTCAAAGGGCTTGTTGCCGGTGTACGGTTTGGTTATGATAATTATTACACGGTCAATTCTGCCTGGTCCAAAACTTTTGAATCCTATTCTGTTATTGGAACTGATCCGGCAACCGGAGGACCACTCTTAAGCGCACCTTTTGGAAAAAACACTGCCCTGGCCTATGGCAATCCTGTTGGGGACAGTCAATCCAGGCGTTTCAATATTGACGGCTATTTGGATTACAATACCGCAATTGGTACTGAAAATAAACTTACAGCAAAGCTATTGTACCATCAGGACAAGCTAATGCTTGGAGCAGAGAGCCCATACTTCAACGAATCTCTCAGCGGACTGGTTAATTATAATATAAAAAACCGCTATATGGTTGAAGTGGGACTATCTTACAGCGGTACTGAAGCATTCAAACCGGGAAAGCGGTTCTCCCTCTTCCCGGCAATTTCTGCGGGATGGATCCTATCCAACGAATCCTTTTTGAAAGATAATCCTGTTATTGGCTTCCTGAAACTTCGTGCATCGACCGGTACGGTAGGTCGCAGCAACATTGGATTACGTTTTGCTTACCGCGATTATTATGTAGGATCAGGCAGTTACTTATTCGGTACAGGTACAAGCGCCACAGGTGGTTATACCGAATATGCCCTTTCAAACCCGGATGTTACTTACGAAAAGTCGAACAAAAGCGAAATAGGAATGGAATCTGTACTTTGGAAAAACATCAACTTTTCTGCTGCCTGGTTCTATCAGAAACGGACCAATATCCTCATTTCGCAGTCCAATCTGGTTCCCTCATTGGTTGGTGTCAGTTTGCAGGACATCAACGGAGGCAAGGCCGAAAGCAGCGGGATAGAACTCTCGTTAAATATTAATAAATCATTCAAAGATTGGGGATATTTTGTCGGCGTGAATTACACCTGGATGACAAGCAAAGTATTGTACAATGCTGAATTGCCGGTTCCGACCGGAAGTGAGTACAATTACCGTACCGGACAAAAGATTTCGCAACCATATGGGCTGGATTTCATAGGATTCTTTCAATCAGCACAGGATATCCAATCGAGTCCGAAACAGCAATTCGGCTCAGTTAAACCCGGAGACATGAAATACAGGGACAGGAACAACGACGGGTTCATCAATCAATACGATGAAGGGCCAATTGGAAATTCCGTTTTACCTCGGTCTGAATTTGGGCTAACAATTGGCGCTAATTATAAAGGATTTGATATTCAGGGTGTATTCCAGGCACAAATGGGCCGCGACATTTATTTGGGAAGCAATCCCAATGTTTATTGGCCATTGGTCAACTACGCTAAAATTTCTACGTATGTGGATCAGCCCTGGACCGACGCAAATAAGGCAACAGCCAAGTATCCGCGTCTTACAACAGTATCTAACCCCAATAACTACCGGCCTTCAACCTTCTGGTACAAAAATGCGGATTTTCTTCGTCTTCGTTCTATTGAACTAGGATATAATATCCCTTCCCAGGTTACATCGAAGATCAAAATAGATAAGATCAGGGTATTCGTTAGGGGCATGAACCTGATTACCTTGAGTAGTTTTACATATGGCGATCCAGAGACGATGGTTGGTTATCCTGCCATGAAGTCATTTAACATGGGTTTAAATGTTCAATTTTAAAAATTATAAACATATGAAACGAGCCATGAGAAATTCTTCTCACACAGGTGAATGATTATCGGCGAGTTCCATATGGCAAATAAAAAACAAAATTATAAACATATGAAATACACTAAATATATAGGAGCCGTTGTAGTACTGGGTATACTGTTCGCGGCATGTAAATTCATCGATCCTGAAGAGTTTACGTTAAGGTCGGCCGATCAAATCTCCAGAAATTATACTTATCTGCCGCTTTTACGCGCTGCGCCTTATGCCTACCTGCCATCAGGGTACAATACGATTGGAAGTTCCTGGCTGGCTTCAGCATCCGATGATGCAGAGGAGGTTAATGAGACGGAACCAATTCAGAATTTTAATATTGGTAACTGGAATCAATATTCGAATCCGGATAACGTATGGGCAAAGAACTACCAGGGGATCAGGAAGGCGAATGATTTTACCCAAATGACAGATACAATCACCTGGAAAGAGTTCCAGTTAAGCAATCCTACCAGTTATGCCGATCGTGTCTACAGGACCAAAATGTGGAGAAATGAGATGTTTTTCCTTCGGGCATTTTTCTATTTTGAACTGATAAAAAGATACGGCGGCGTTCCGCTAATCAAAGAAAAACTTAACGTAAAAGGAAACCTGGATTCTATTATTGGGATAAAAAGAGGCAGTTTTGCTGAATGTGTAGATTATATTGTAACCCAATGTGATTCAGCCGCCAAAAATTTGTTGGTGACCCAGGTTGCAGCGGATTATGGTTCACCTACCAAAGGGGCCGCGTTGGCTTTAAAAGCGCGTACCTTGCTTTATGCTGCCAGCGATCTGTACAACAAGACCGGAAATACAAATCCGGCACTGGGCTATACTGATGGTAACCGTCAGCAACGGTGGATCAGGGCCGCCTCAGCTTGCAAGGCAGTTTTGGACATGGCCCCGGCCACTTATACACTACACACAAATTATTCGGCCCTGTTTTTACTTGGATCGACCACAAACAAAGAGGTAATTTTTGAACGAAGGATTGGTTCCACCAATGTCTTTGAGCAAGCCAATTATTCCATTGGGTTCAATGGCGGAAATACAGGAACCTGTCCGTCCCAAAACCTGGTTGATGCTTACGAGATGAAAGACGGTTCTGCCTTTAGCTGGTCTAACCCAGTTCAGGCCGCAGATCCTTATGTAAATCGTGATCCCAGGCTGGCAATGACTATTGTTGCCAATAATGCAACTTTCAATGGACGGAAAATTGAGCTGTGGGAAGGAGGTAAAGATGGATTGCCCATCAACCTCGCTTCAAAAACCGGATATTATCTCGGCAAGTATGTGGTACAAAATTTAGATCTCACAAAGAATCAAGTGTCCTATCATCAGTGGTTATGCATTCGACTGGCAGAGATGTACCTGAGTTATGCCGAGGCCATGAACGAAGCATACGGGCCTGACAATAATGGTGGTAATACGTTGACAGCACGTGAAGCAGTTAACCTGGTCCGTGCACGCTCAGGAGTGGCAATGCCCGCATTTCCGTTGGGTATGACTGCAGACCAATTCAGGACGCGCCTTCGGAATGAACGAAGGGTTGAACTGGCATTTGAAGACCACCGGTATTGGGATATCAGACGCTGGGCAATTGGTTCTACCGCTTTAGGCGGAGACATTAAGGGAGTAAAAATTGCCATGGTGGATGCCACCCATTTTACCTATACCCCTTACCTGGTTGAGTCCCGCACATTTAAATCTCAAATGGATTTATATCCTATACCTCAGGAAGAGGTAGTAAAATCAAAAGGGAATGTGACCCAGAATCCTGGCTGGTAACAGATAAAGCGATAAGTTGTTTTAGATAGATGATAGGTAGATAGATTTATTGATTGATTGAGATAAGTGACTCAAGAGTAGTCACTTATCTCTTTAATATCACCCAAATGTATCCAACTTTTGTCTTATTATGAGGATGCCATTAATTACCTCTTTTGTAAATACACATATTCTATTTGCGTTATTGCAGTCATAATCTAATTATAACCCACAGCTTATGAAGGTTTCAAGATCACTCTGTTTTATTAAGATCCATGATCATCCCGGAATGTAGGGAAAGTAGTGATAGGTCCGGATTACGGTTCATCTCCGGGGTCGAACATACAATAGAATGCCACAAAATGATCCCTGGCTTATAAATATATTATCTGGAGAAATAAGTGCTAAACAATACCACATACACTGCTCATTTGGATGAAGTAACTAGTTGTTTAACAGTCGAAGATATCCCGGAAAATGACAAAGGGATTAATGTATTAGTCAATATTTAAATATGAAAATGAAACTGTGTTCAATTCTTGTTCTAATATCCACCGTCACGTTCGCTGGTTGTAAAAAAGAGGATAGCATTGCTTATCAACTATATATCACAACAACCAGCGGAACTATTATCAGAAATCCTGCTGCGTCTGAATACAAAAGTGGCGCTTTGGTACAGCTTACAGCATCGCCAAACTCAGGTTATACATTTTCCTCGTGGAGTGGAGATGCCATTGGTTCTGCGAATCCATTAACAATTACCATGAACGGCAATAAACATATCACCGCCAACTTTACAGCCATTAATGGACAGGTCGTCAATGTTAGGAATACGGGTGCGAAAGGTGACGGTGTAACCGATGATACCGCAGCCCTTCAGTCTGCAGTCGATCAGGTTGCCGGAACTGGCGGAACCGTGTCTGTCCCGGCTGGTACATATATGATTAATGCACTTGTTTTTCTGAAGTTAAAAAGCAACATGACCCTGAAAATGGAGGGTGGTGCAATACTCAAAGCCTTGCCAAACAATTCGGAAAATTACAGCATCATCCGTATAGAAGGTGTTTCCAATGTCAGAGTAACCGGGGGCACAGTATATGGTGAGCGGGCTACACACTTGAGTACCTCTGGCCAATGGGGTTTCGGGGTTGACATCCGTGGATCTTATGATGTGGTAATTGAGGGCGTAACGGCAAAAGATTGCTTTGGTGATGGGTTTTACATTGCAAATTCAGGAACTACTGTACCTAAAAATATTACACTGGACAACGTTATTGCAGACAACAACCGCCGTCAGGGACTCTCGATTGTCGGTGCAGATGGTGTGATCATTCGAAATTCCATACTTCAAAACACACAAGGAAGAGCTCCCGGGGCAGGTATCGATATAGAGCCTAACACAGGTTGTTCAGTAAGGAATGTACAGATTCTAAACTCCCAATTCCTCAACAATGCAGGTGGTGGAATATTTCTATGGCTAAATACCAAATATCCGAACACATTTTTGGAGAACGTGACCATCGATGGTAACACGATTGCCGATAATGGGGCTGTAGGCAGTCAAGGGATCGTGCTGATGTGCCTGGCAGCCCAGAAGGTAACCAACAATATCATCAGGAATAATTACAAATACGCCATGACGGTGGACGCTATGTCAAACGGTTTTATTACGGGCAATACAATTACCAATACAAGAACTGAAGTTGGTGCTGGCGTTGGAGGTATTTACATCCGTAACGCGACAGAGGATCGTTCTGCGGCAACCACTAACACTATTACAGGTAATACGGTTACAGGTCACTCCCAAAACATGAGGACAGGGGATGCTAGCAACATCGTTCATCCGAATACTGTTGGTACGATTTCACTTTCTGCTGCGACCTACTCTGTTGCAGAGAATGTAACAAACAAAACAGCAACGGTTACTGTCACGAGGACTGGCAGCGGTCCCGGTTATGGCGCGGCAACCGTGAAATACGCGACCAGTAACGGAACTGCGACGGCGGGTTCAGACTACACTACAACATCCGGCACACTCAGTTGGGCAGACGGTGACGTGTCTGATAAAACATTCACCGTTACGATAACTAGTGATACTCTCACAGAGGGTCCTGAATCCGTAATTATAACGCTCAGCGACATTGTAGGAGCGCTGGTAGGCACCAATAAATCTGCGGTTCTCACGATTACCGAATGATAAGGTTTAACTTTTATTTGGCCTTAGGATCCGGTAGGGAGACAGGAACTTGTAGAAAAAACACTGGTGCATATAATTGCTGAATGGCAAAAAAATAAACCAACTCAGAATCCCTGATAATTGTTAGGTCTCTTCTGATTCAAAAAATAGATTATGAGGATATTACCAATATTAATACTCACATTAGCATCTTTGAACTGCTTTGGTCAAAATACATCTGTTCAGACGGATAAGAAAACGACCAGGGAACAACTGGACATCAAAGGCAACTTCGGACCCGAATTGAAAAATGGGTTGCCTGAAGGGTGGATTCCACCGGTTGGCGTTAACTTTGAAGAGGCAGGGAAAATATCGTTGGTAAAAATTCCCGGGACAGAAAAGAATGCATTGCAAGTGACAGCCCAAACCAAGGCCATGCGCTTCACTTTCGACAAAAAATGGCCCGTTGCCTCGGGGGATAAGTGCATTATCAGTGCGATTGTCAGAGGCAACGGAGGGGTTGATCTGGGCGCATTTTACTTTCCACGGACCAATCTTTTACCTGCCCCTATCAAAGGATTTCTGGCAAATGAGCAGTGGACTGAGTTTACAACGGAAATTCCAATCCCAAAGATCAATCCGGAAATTAACGAGATAGTGATTGTCATGGGGGCAAGCTTCGGGGCTTCAGTAGAGTTTGCCGAAGTAAGGGCAGAAATCATAAAAAAAGAGGAACCCAAAACCACAGGAGTTGCATTAAATGCCCCGGACAATTCATTACCGGTGAGCGACCGGTTATGGAAAATAGCCAATGTCAGGGAGGTATTTCTCATTGACAGACAGGTAGATGATAATATCCGGCAGTTTCTTGCATTGAAACAGCGGGCGAAAAGGATGCTTGAGGGCAATGACCAGGTCGGGGCTCCCAAACTTATCAGAAAATATGACAAGCAGGCTGAGGAGGTTCGCGAACCTGCCAAAAGGATTGTCGTAGGAATTCAGAACCGCAATGCAACAACCCAACTGTATATCAACGGCAAAGAAGTGCAGGTTACTTCAGGAAAGTATGCGGCAACAATAAAAGAAGGACTGAACATCATTGGACTGAAGGTGAAGGCGAATGGGCAAACTCCCGGAATGCGCATTAGCGTCCCCGGCCAGCCCGAACTTGAAAGCCGCTGGCGTGTTGGCACAATTGATAGCGACAGTTGGATGAACCCTTCTTTTGATGATCGTTCCTGGAAACAAGCACAACCCGACAAGGATGGCTACCTGATTGTGCCGGATGGTTCTTCTGGCACCGTCTGTTTCCGTCAAATTGTTATTTGGGGCGACAACCATTACAGTGGCCTGCCCTGTATCCAGCCGAAAGTGCGCGAGTGGGGCTTTTCCGAAAAGGGAATGGAAACCCTTTTCCACGTTCTTTATTCTCCACAGCCGCTTACTTTCGCCCTTGAAGATTATGAGTTCATTCTTGACCTCCCCAGAGGTTTTACACTGCTCAGGGAGAAATATGCCGACAACTCCAAAGGTTCCAAACTTAACAGGCGTCCCCGGAATGTGACAGAGGAGGTGACGATACATGAGAATCAGCCATATACCCGGTACCGGTTTTCGTTTGAACCCGATTTTGTCCAACCATTCAATAGTGAAAATAACAACCAGGCCGCAATGATCCCCCTCTTACTGGGAGAGTACAAGGGCGCGGACAAGTTGTGCAATTTATATTTTCACCGGGTGGCCTCGGGCAATCTGACTGAACTGGAACAGAAATTGCCCGTGCGGATATTGCCACCGATCAACGGGCGCATGCCGAAGAAAGTGATGCTGTCGCAGTATACCCTGCCCTGGTGGTCCACGGAATTTTTCCCGGAACAGCTAAAGGCGCACGTGCGTCAATCTTTGAATGCCGGACTTAATTTATGGTGCATCCATGCTGTTGCCGGAGAGTATGCAAAAAAAGTATATGACCAGGTGATTGAACGGGGCGGGTTTATCCTGCTGCAACCTGCATGGAATTATCCCCATCTTACGGTATTGCCGCAAAGCGCTTTTGGGAAATTAATGCTCGCAAAACCGGAATTTCGCGCCCGTCTTTTCAAGGAGCCTGAACGGGTGGCAAAGCCGGGTCAATTCTGCCGTTCTTACGTTACCGTCGAAGGAGCGGATCAGTTCAAGGATGCGGTCAAGAAAGATATTGGCGGAATGCTCAACGGATCTGAGGAATTGAATTGCATCGGGTTTCCAAAAGCGACTGTCATGTGGGTTAACTATGAGTTGAAAATCTGGAACAGGGTGCCCGCCAAAAATTTCTGCTTCTGCGACAACTGCAAAAAGGCGTTTCGCCAATATGCCAAACTTTCGGACACCATAGACCTGTCGGACGATTCGATCTTTAAAAATTATAATGGAGAATGGAAGGCATTTCGCGAGGAGCTCGAAGGACGCCTGAACGGAGTGGTGAAGGAAGTCTGCAACGAACTGGGCCTTAAATATATGCTTTATGATGATGCGTTCAACGATGGGTACTGGTCGGCATCCAGGGGTAAAATTGATATCGCTTTTCCGGGATGGCCTGGCGACGGCACAGCCATTGGCACCAAGACAGCAGATATCACAAGGCATTTTCCCGTGACCCAACAGAGTCTGGATGAACGTATGACCTTTTTTCGTGAAAAATTGGGACAGTCGCAAATACATGGCCAATTGTTCGCGTCCGTATTTAACATTGTCGCAAGACCCGGAGTTAACTGGATTCAAAATACAGGCTCCACGATTGATGGGTTCATCAATGCCAAAAGCGTTAAGGCACAGATTTTAAGGGTTGTGTCGGCTTTTCATGGCGGCGTTGATATTGGTTCTTCAGTAAACCGTTGCGCCGGTCAGCTCTATTACATCGGTGAGGCTACCAGGATTATCGCTGAATACGAAAACCTTTTCTACGACGGGAAACGTGAAGACAATCTGGCCGTATCTGAACAGTTGAACTACCCAAATCTTCTTGTCCTGACAAAAGGTGATGAGCGGTTGGTGCTGCTGTTCAACGAAACAGATAAGCCAATAACGGTAAAGTTGAGCAATAAAAACCTGAAAAGCGGACAGATCGCTTCAGTTTTCGAAAGTTCAGCGAAGATCAGTAATCCTGAAATGATGCGTGTTGATATTGGCGCCAATGATGTGACGGCTGTTTATATCAGGTAAAGTCATCAAAAATAATACTTGTCAGTTAATAAAAATAACGGTAAAACAAAATAATAGAATATCATGAACATCAATGTGAAAAAGATCAATACAATACTGGCTGTTTCCCTGGTTTTGGGCTTCAGTGGATATTTATCTGCCGAAGTAAGCCCGGGGCTAGAAGGAAATTTTGGTATGGAACAAGGGAAGGTATCAGGCAAATCAGACCCCGGGAAGTTGAATGAAAGCCTACCTGTAAGATTAAGTACCCCGATCAATGTACTTGACTTCGGCGCCAGCGGCTCTGAGTATGAAACAACGGCGGAAACGG
>JALOCD010000084.1 GCA_023228025.1 Prolixibacteraceae bacterium
TCCCGCTCCGTCGGGCGTTTCAACAAAATATGTACAGGCTGCTCCCTTTGCGTTTCGGCTTGTCCGACCAAAGTATTGCAACCCTCCTTCCTCCAATACGGCATGATTGGCATGATGCAGCCCCACATGAACTACCACAAGGGACTCTGTGAATTTGACTGCACCCTTTGCAGCGATGTCTGTCCGACTGGAGCTATTGTCCCTATTACGATGGATGCAAAACACCTTGTGCAGATTGGACAGGTACATTTTGAGAAAAAGAATTGCATCGTTGAGGTAGAAAAGACCGACTGTGGCGCTTGTTCCGAACATTGTCCGACAAAAGCTGTCCATATGATCCCTTACGGAAAGCTCTTTATTCCTGAAGTAGACCAAAAAATATGTGTTGGTTGCGGCGCCTGCGAGTATGCATGTCCGACTACCCCATTCAAAGCCATCTATGTGAATGGTAACCCGATCCACCTGGCAGCAGAAAAACCCAAAACCGAGAAGGCGAAGAATGCGCTGAAGGAGGGGGAGTTTCCTTTCTGAAGGGACTGGGATGACTGGGACGACTAGGATGACTGGGACGACTAGGATGACTGGGGGACAGGGAGACGAGGGGACGACTTGGAAGACTGGGACGAAGGGGAATATGCAAGAACTATATAGAGGTTAACTCATGCCAGCGGTCGAGCATTTCCTGGCACTCCGACTTTGAATCGGGGAATACCAATGGCCTGAGAATCATACGTGCTCCGGTCTCTTTGACCAAAGATCCAATCCTGTCGATATAATTTTTCCAGTTTTCACCTGCTTCGGCTGCAATTCGGCTGTAAAGAACGGTTCCTGTTTCAGCACAACGCTCCATCATTTTTTTTGTATTGTATTTTTCCGGGTTACCAAGATCAATGGCTTTAATTTCAGGTAATGATGTAAACTGATCAAAAATTGTTGGGTGTTCGCCACAAAAATGGAGGAACCCACCTCCAAAAGGTTGAGTACTTCGCTTAATAAATGGCAGTATAATTTCGTCAATCATCTCCGGGGATAACAGGGTTGCAGTGTCTTCAGAAACCCTGACACCGCCTTCCGGGAAATAGACCCCTTGCTCTGTTCCATGGCCATGGATCATTGTTTGCAGATCTTCATGCAAGGCAGACTTTAGGATTTTTGTTCCTTTCAGATAAATGGACAAACTTATTTCCATCAATTCTGCCATAAAACTTCCTGGTTCTGAGTCAAAAAGGGAATAAAATATTTCATCGCCGTAAAGAAGATGGGCGATGTCAAAAACGCCCTGCGTATCAGGCAGATATGCAGCAATAGCGGGTGAATGATATTGATGATACAAACCATAAAAGTCGGATGCAAGTTTGAAGATTTTGGAATTCTCAAGGCTGGTTTCACTGATCGCATGAATCATCTCAATTGATAGGGGATCCCCTGGCCATGGCATCGAATTCTCGGGCGTCTGGAAATCTTGTCCGGCCATGCCAGGAAGGGTAATCACCCCCAAATTGGGACGAACGGTGGGGATACCGTCTGTCGGCCATCCAGTGACAGCCTGCGCCCTTTTTAATTCCACTTTCCACATGGCTATGGGATCATAAAACCTGATATGATAGTTGTTGATATCATACAGATTAGCCTTGGAAGGAGGAATCAAGAGGAGGCTTGGTCCCTCTCCCTGCCAAAATTTTATGTGAGATTTAATTTTTTCTTCCATCGGTTAAATATACGAAAAAGGGAAGATCATGATTGAGAAAGAAGTTGCAGTATACGAATCAAAAGGAAGGAGGAGTCTCGGGGATCGAGAGATGGGGTAATGGGATGATGAGGGACCACCATCGATGGTAATCTGATGCGAAAAGAGATTCTATTGTTACTGACGGAAGGTGCCAAATTTTAAGGATGTGTAACACAAAGCCAAATAATGCATTAAACTTTTTCAGGTTTGGTTGAAAAGCGCAGTTCCGGGTTAAAATAAACAGTAGCCATAAAATTCATTTCAGTCGCCCTATTTGACATTCTGGCCACAAAAGATTATCTTTGTTTAAAACATAGATCATGAGAACCATAAGTATCTCCATATCAGATATAGAATACAACCAATTCGGAATCAGCAAAGACAACTTGTCCTTTACTGAATTGGTTAGTATTGTTAATAAAAGGGTTACGCAACAGGCGCTTGACAGGTGCGTGAAATTGGCGGAAAAGTACAAACTTTCAAAGATGACAATGGATGAGATCTCGGATGAGGTAAAAGCCGTTAGAAATGCAAAAGTTAATCATTGACACCAATGTTCTGGTATCAGCATTAATTCAAAAGAGTTATCCATATTTTATTTTCTTCAATTGTGTGCTAGAGAATAGGTTTGAAATTTGTATTTCAGACGATTTGCTGGAAGAGTATTTAGAGGTAATTAACAGACCGAAATTTAGCAAGTATCCTGATTTTCTGATTAAAGCAGAATTAGTAATTTCCCAAATTGAAGGTATTGCTACAAAATTTTTCCCCAAGGATAGAATTGAAATTATAGCCGATTCTGCAGATAATCGGTTGCTTGAGTTGGCCTTTGAAGCAAAAGCTGATTTTATAATCACAGGCAATACAAATGATTTCACAATGTCTGAATTTGGTGGTACGAAAATTATATCTCCGAAAGAATTCTGGGATCAATATAGCAGGTAGAAATCTTGTTGATCTGGGATTAACTTTTTATAGTCGCCTTCAAAATTTCAAACATCTTCAAACTTTCAAACCACTTTGCGATAATATATCCGCATCAAGCTATCATCCAGTTTCTCTTCCCGGTCGAGCACCCAATCTGTTTCGGGAGCTTTGATCCCAGAGCCAAAACGGGCATTCCCGATGTATACCCTCGCTTCGTCCCACAACCCTTCGCGCATATAGGATTCAAGCAGGGACTTTCCTCCTTCGACCAACAATGACTGTATCCCTCTTTCCAGAAGAATGGAGTTGATTTCTCTCAGCATGTCACTGTTAAATTTGATTCTGATGTATTCCAGATTTGGTTTTGATTTAATATCTTTTTCTGTAAATACCAGGGTCTCTGTAGATTGGTCCAGCATAGCAGAAGATGCCGGCAATATTCCCCTTCTGTCGAGTACCATTCGCAATGGATGATTGCCACTCCATTCCCGTACAGTCAGGGAAGGGTTATCCTTCAGAACTGTGTTGGTCCCTACCAGGATGGCCGCCTCATCCGACCGCATCTTGTGCACCGCGATTCGGGAAAGGTTATTGGTAATCCAGGTTGGCTGACCAAAATCAACTTCCTCCCGCGATTTGTCAATGAAGCCATCCTCCGTTTGTGCCCATTTTAGAATAATGTAGGGTCTCTTTTTTTGGTGAAAGGTCCGAAACCGGCGGTTCATTCTGTTGCACTCCTCTTCCAGCATCCCTACCTCGACACTACATCCGGCAGAACGCAGACGTTCCAATCCCCTTCCGGCTACTTTTTCATTAGGATCAACAGCGCCTACAACTACTTTTGGGATTTTCATTTTAACGATCAAATCAGCGCAGGGTGGAGTCTTACCAAAATGGGAACAAGGTTCTAATGTCACATACATTGTTGATTGAGAAAGAAGACCCTTGTTTTTTACCGCATTGATGGCATTTACTTCAGCGTGTGCTTCGCCATATTTTCGGTGATAACCTTCGCCAATAATCAGTCCGTTTTGCACGATCACGCATCCAACCATAGGATTGGGCGCTACTTGTCCCATGCCAAGTTTGGCCAGCTCAATGGCACGGGCCATAAATTTTTCTTCGGACGTTCCGGTATCAAAAGCGCCGGAATTCTCTATTTTTGTTTTATCCGTCATGTTGAAAACAAAGAAAATAATCAAGGAGACACTTTCTCCAGTCTATCCACCGACCGAGGTCGAGAGCCTTACCCGGCTTATTCTGGAACATGTTACCGGTTTCAACCGGTTGCAGATGCACCTGAAACAAACCGAACCGTTTCCTGAATCAAAGATAATGCAAATCACTGAGATACTGAACCGGTTAGTGACAAACGAACCCATCCAGTACATATTGGGTGAGACAGAATTTTACGGACTAAAATTCACGGTTACACCGGATGTGTTGATTCCCAGGGCGGAAACGGAAGAGCTGGTCGAATGGATCATTTCGGAAGAGAAGGCGCATTGCAAGAGTCTCCTGGATATCGGGACGGGCAGTGGCTGCATCCCAATTGCCATCGACAAAAATGCAAACATCAACCGGGTTGAAGGATGGGACATTTCGGAGGAGGTGTTGCAAATTGCCCGTAGCAATGCCATTAGAAATAATTCAAAAGCACTATTTTCATGTCAGGACATTTTTGCCCCTACCGGAATAACCGAACATTCGCAATGGGATGTTATCGTCAGCAATCCGCCCTATGTTTTGATGGAGGAGTCTAACCTTATGGAGCGGAATGTTGTCGATTTTGAACCCCATGTGGCACTTTTTGTACCCGACCATGATCCGCTGATTTTTTATCGGGCCATTGCCCGGTTTGCCACTGTTCATCTTCAACATCACGGTAGTTTGTACTTCGAAATCAATGAAGCGATGGGTGTTGAAACCGAAAAATTGCTGAGCGAGTTTGGTTATCAGGATATTCAAGTTAGGAAGGACCTTCAGTGGAAAGTACGGATGGTGAGGGGGAAGAAGAATTAAAAATTACAGATTAAAAATTACAGATGGGCAAGGATCGGTCTCATCTTCTCATTTTCCCAGTGCTCATTTTCAAACTATCTCAGTCCCCTAGTCCCCTAGTCCCCTAGTCTCCCAGTCTTTCCTACTTTTCCGTATTAAAAATACTATTTTCATCAATGAATGCTTGGGAGGCATCCGTATTGGCTTTGCTTTGGGCGCTCCAGATGCTAACATTGAGCTCGAAGCCGATGAGGAGAATAAGGGCCATAAAATAGAACCATAACATCACCACAATCAGGGTTCCGATGGAGCCGTAGAGGGTGTTGTATTTACCGAAATTGTTGATATAAAAAGAAAATCCTACCGAAATCAAAATGGAAAGTATGGTGGCGAGGGTGCCGCCGGCTGAGATAAACCTGAACTTCATTTTTTTTGCCGGGGCGAAGTAAAAAAGAAAAGCAAAGGTAAAAAAGAAAAGAAGTAGGATAACAAGCCATTTCCCACCGATTACCAGATAATAGATATAGTCGAAACGGATAAAGTGTTTGGCCACCAGAAATGTCATGGCCCAATTACTAAGGGTGATAAGGGCAACACTCAGGGTGGTTAATGTGGTGAGAATCAAAGATAAACCAAATGCGATTAGGTAGAGATTTACAATACTTCGCGTCTCAATGGCATGTATGGTATTGTTGAAAGCGACGATAATCGATACCAAACTATTGGTTGAAAAGATAAAAGCAGCAAAAAATCCAAATGAAAGCAGGTTGCCCCGGGGTTGTGTGATGATATCCTGGATCGTGCCCTGAATAGCAACATATGCATTATCTGGCAAAACACTTTGTATCAAGCCCATCAGCTGAGCCTGAAAGTTATTGATCGGGATATAGGGAATCAATGTAAAAAGAAAAATGATGGCCGGAAAAACCGCAAGAATGAAGTTAAAGGCAATTGAGGATGCCCTGGTGGTTATGGCGCCGTCTACAATTCCCTTCCAGAAAAAGCGCGCGACATCATACAATGGCAGCCTATCGAAAAAGGGTACCGTGATCTTCTTCGCTTTCCGGACAATTCGGTCGAGAATATTTTTGATCCAAATCCTGGCTGATTCTAGAACAGTATGCATACAGCGCTATTTTGCTAGTCTTTCTCAATTCTTAACTGAACCAAAAGTGGTTTGTTGGCAAATGATTTCAACATGAAATAGATTCTAAAGTTGGCATTTGCCGTTTGCATTTTTCCAATTCCGTAAACAGAGTCTGTGCCGCCCTTGTGGGTAAGCTTGAAATCTGTTGGCCTGTATTTGCTGAAGAAATCGCTGAGAATCATCTCACCCTGTTCTTTGGAACAAACATTTTCCTTGTCGAGGATTACCAGTTCAACATTGTCGTTGAAACAGGAGGCGATCATCTTCGCGTTGCCGGTTTTCAGTCCGTTTTCAATTTGGACTGGAATCTGGCAAAAGAGATTGTTACAGAGCAATAGCAATAATAGCAATGATCCGAACGAGGCAAGAATTTTCTTCATAACACTTGTTTGAACTGTTTCGAAATTCAGTTGATTGTCAAATATAACCAATACCTGCAAATTTTGTGCCTGAATTTATACCATGTGCAAAAATAACATTACTTTGTAGCTTCTCTAACAATCATCTT
Organism: Prolixibacteraceae bacterium; assembly: GCA_023228025.1. Classification (GTDB taxonomy): domain Bacteria; phylum Bacteroidota; class Bacteroidia; order Bacteroidales; family Prolixibacteraceae; genus CAINVV01. The sequence goes on from JALOCD010000084.1 coordinate 6,313, forward strand.
GCCATGCGAATAACGTTCATGCTGGTTGGAGCCACTGAAAAGAAATATCTCAGGGAGGGGATAGAGGATTACCAGAAGCGGTTGATCCACTACCTTCCTTTTGAGATAAAGGTTATTGCCGATATCAAGAATTCAAGGAATCTCACGGCAGATCAACTGAAAGAGCGCGAGGGCAAAGCCATTTTGGATTTGGTGTCAACAGGCGATGAGCTGGTTTTGCTGGATGTTGAGGGGGCAGGATTTTCCTCTCCAGGATTGGCCAACTGGATTGAAAAGCGCATGCTTGCCGGAACCAGGCAACTGATCTTCGTCGTAGGGGGGCCTTATGGTTTTTCTGAGGCTGTATACAAAAGGGCCGACAGCAAGATGTCGCTCTCCAGGCTTACCTTCCCGCATCAATTGGTACGGTTGCTTTTTGTCGAACAACTTTATCGTGCCATGACCATCATCAAAGGAGAACCCTATCACCATGGCTGAACCAAAAGGAAATATTGTCTCCAGGAACCTCCTGCTTGTGGTTGCACTCTTTGCACTGGGATGCTCCATTTGTTGGGGTCCCCTACTTTTTTCCGGAACTGACCAGAAAGCAGAGGGAGAGCGTATTTTCAGGGTTTTTGAGGGAAAGGAGAAAGCCATCAAGGCAGAAATGGGAAAGATTGTCCTAAAACTCTCTCCAGGGGGAAAAGGAATGGAGTTGTGGGAGGGTGTTGAAGAGATGGAACAATCCGGCAAGGGACTATACTACACAATTACTGAAGGTGATTCACTGCGCTATTGGAGCTCTTCGCTGGTAGCTTTTGATCATCAGAATGAGCAGAATAATCCAGAAGGGGTACTGCGCGAAATGCCAACAGGATGGTTTTATCTTTTTTCAAAACGACAGGATCATTTTATCATTAATGGTTACATGTTGATAAAGAGGGACTTCCCATTTCAAAACAGGTATATGAACTCCACCTTTCAGGAAGATTTTCACCTTTCCGATCAGTGCGAGGTCGTACCTACAGAGAAACCGGGTAACATCCAAGTAACCAGTCGTGAGGGGAAGTTCCTTTTTGGAATACAATATAAAAGCAAGTTGAATGGTACTTCCCAGGAAGAGATCCCCGCATTTCTACTTTTCCTTCTCTTTGTTGTTCTGCTTTCAGCACAATTTCACAAATGGATTACCGTTCAACCATTTAAAGCGTATCTCAAATTTGCCATTGCGGTACTATTTGCTGTATTGTTTTACCTGGCGCTGAACTTATTAAGAATGCCTCAGTCTGTTTATGACGGGAAGTTGTTTACTCCTTTCCATTTTGCCTGGAACCGGGCACTCTCCTCCCTGGGGGAGTACCTGTTTGTCTCCTTCTTCCTGTTTTTCGTTGCGCAATCATTTTTTGTATTGTTTCGAAAGCAGCACAACATAGGGATTTTTAGTACCAGGAACCTTTTCTTTTTTTTGTTTGCGGCCGGATACTTTGCCTGTTCAACCGGTCTGTTCTTGTTGTTGTTGAACAACTCAGATATCTCCCTCGAATTGTATGCCAACTATACAATTTCCATCCCGAATATCCTGGCAACAGGATGCATTGCTTTGCAGATGATAGGGTTGGCTGTTATTTTGGTAAGATTAAAATGTGCAGTTTCCGGGGAGAAAAATTCATTTTCTATCTTTCTGGCAGGGATTCTCACCCTTGTGCCCATTTGGTTATTGCTTATCCTGGCCGGTTGGCAAATGCCACTGGTGGCAATTTTCTTTTACCTGATCGTTCTTTTTCTCATTGACCGCATTGGCATTGATCTTTTGGCAAGATATAAACTCACCTCATTGCTGGTGTATGGACTTTTGCTGGCTTTTGGGCTCAACTTGGTTGCCCAGAAAGAGAGTGAAAAAAGAAGGGCTGACATCCTGCAGGTGATGGCTGTAACCCTGGCCACGGAACGGGACCCGGCTGCTGAAATTTTCTTGTCTGAATTTGAATCGAAAGTTGTCAAAGATACTTTGATCCAAGCCTTAACGACTCCCCCGTACCAAAAATTGCAGACCTACCTGAAGCAGAATTACTTTACAGGATTCTGGAACAATTATGAGCTACGGGTCACTGTATGTGCAGCATCCGACAGTGTTTTCCTTTCGGACGAACGGATTAAATTTCCATGCATGGATTTTTTTAATCAATTGAAAAGATCAAAAGGAGTGATCTTGCCAGGGTCTGATTTCTATTTCATGGACCGCCTCAATGGCCGGATCTCTTACCTTGGGGAATTGCACTTGTTCAATCTGCAAAGCAAAAACCCTATCATCGCGTTTATCGAACTAAACTCCAAAATTGTACCGGAAGGGAAGGGATATCCTCAATTGCTGATGGACCAGCAGGCCTCCCGGAGAAACCGGAATGAGGGTTACAGTTATGCCAAGTATTTTGATAACAAGCTGGTTGACAGAGGTGGCAACTATCTTTACGATCCAGGGATTGAGCATACTGAAAAATTGCAAAAGGAGTTCAACTATTACGAAAAAAATGGATTTTTGCATTGTGTCTACAAAAGGAGTGGAGCAAATTATGTAGTCGTGAGCTATCCCCTCTCTTCCTGGATCGATAAGGGAAGAGGGTTCCCAACACTTTTTCTTTTTATCTACCTTCTGGGCTTTTGCTGGATTCTGCTAAGTCAGCGAACAAAGCTAATTCCGGGGGACAGGCTCGAGTTGAGAGGAAAGATCCAATTTACCCTTGTTGCCACTTTGCTGGTTTTGCTCTTTATGATTGGTTGGGGCTTGGTCAAATACAATTACATGGAATTTCAGCGAACGCTGAAAGAGACTCTCGATCAAAAAGTAAGGGCCATCTCCTCCGAACTTGGACTTAGGGTCGGACACTCCGCCAGGCTGGATATTATCCATGATTATCTTGGTGAGCAGTTGGCCGAGATCTCTGACATCACCTGGACCGACATCAACCTTTACGATTTGAAAGGAAAACTTGCTGCATCGTCCCGTAACGAAATTTTCGAACAGGGATTGACCTCTGAACGGATGAATCCAATGGCATATCAGGCAATGCATATCCAGGGCAACCAGACTTTTCTGCACAACGAGATTCTCGGCAAAATGGAGTTCTTCTCAGTGTATGCCCCTTTACTTAACCAAAATGACGATTTGGTCGGGTATGTCAATCTTCCCTATTTTAACCGGCAGGATGAGTTCACCAGACAAGTAACCGGATTCATCGTAGCCTTTCTTAACCTGTATATTTTGCTGGTTTTGTTAACCATGGTCATTGCGTTGGCCATCAGCACCAAACTCACGGTCCCATTGCTTCAGATTGAGCAGAAGCTGAAGGGGATTGCGCTTGGGAAGCAGAATGCGAGAATAGAATACCAGGGGGAGGATGAAATCGGGCGTTTGGTTGAGGCCTATAACAAGAAGGTGGCTGAATTGGCAGATAGCGCTGCCTTGCTTGCCCGGTCTGAAAGGGAAACGGCATGGAAGGAGATGGCGAGGCAGATCGCACATGAAATCAACAATCCGCTTACACCGATGAAATTGAATATCCAGTATCTTCAGAAGATCAAGGATGAAGGAGCTCCCAATTTTGACGAGTATTTTAACCGGGTAACCCGGATGCTGATAGCACAGATTGACGCCTTGTCGTCGATTGCCTCTGCTTTCTCGGATTTTGCCAAGATGCCATCCCCCCGGATTGAATCGGTTGAAATGGTTGGACTGATCAGGGAAATTGTGACCCTTTTCGATTCGCCGGAGGAGTATCAGTTGAAGGTTATCTATCCTGTTCAACCTGTCGTTTTTATTTCGGGAGACCGGGATCAACTCAGGCGGGCCCTGGTGAATGTGATCAGGAATGCTGTTCAGGCTATTCAGCACCAGTCGGATGGCGAAATTCTGGTAAGTGCAGAATTAGTTGAACAACGACTAAGGATATCGATTTCGGACAATGGTCCGGGAATACCGGAGGCAGACCGTAATCGTCTGTTCGAACCCAGTTTTACCACAAAAAGCGGGGGAATGGGCCTTGGTCTGGCCATTTCTAAGAGTATTCTGGAAAATTGTAAGGGAGAGATCAGCTTTCAGAGTGAAGCGGGAAAGACGATTTTTTATTTGGAGTTCCCATTATCTAATTCCCCATCTCTGCCAAAAACTTAATCCGAACCAGCCGGATTTCTGCAACTTCGTAATCATCGCCCAGCTCGGCAACGGCCTCTTCCATCGAATCAGATTCGGCATCCTCCTTGAAATAGTTATAGATATCCTCGATCTGGTCTTCATCCATGATATCTTCGATGTAGTAGTCGAGGTTCACTTTCGTGCCGGAATTCACAATGGCTTCGATCTCCGTCAGCAGGGTATCCATGTCCATGTCTTTGGAGGCGGCAATCTCATCAAGTGGCAATTTACGGTCGATGTTCTGGATGATAAAGACCTTATTTTTGGATTTGTTGGCAACCGACCGCACCACAAAATCCTGAGCGCGCTCGATTCCGTTGTCTTCAACATGCTTCTTAATCAGTTCAACGAAGGGTTTCCCATAGCGCTGTGCTTTGCCTTGCCCAACACCGATGATGTTCTGAAGTTCGTCCAAATTGGTCGGGTATTGAATGGACATATCCGCCAGCGAGGGATCCTGAAATATAACAAACGGAGGCAAATTGTTTTTGACAGCCACCTTTTTGCGCAGGTCCTTCAGCATCGAAAATAGTTCCGGATCACCGACTGCCCCGGTTCCCTGAGGAACCTCATCAGCCTCTTCCTCTGCTTCGTAATCATGGTTTTTAACAATGGTAAAAGACTGTGGATTATCAAGATAGGCTCTTCCTTTCTGAGCCATTTTCAGTACGCCATAGTTTTCAATGTCCTTGATGAGGAAGCCTGCAATGATGCACTGGCGGTAAACGGCGTTCCACAATTTGTCTTTGTGGTCGTCGCCCTCTCCGAAAATCTCCAGTTTGTTGTGGAGAAATGATTTTACCTGAGCCGTTTCGTTACCGGTAAGTATGTTGACCAGATGTTCGCTTTTACACTGTTCTTTGACCTCAAGAACTGCCTGCAATGCCAAGGTGACCATCTCTTTTCCTTCAATTAATTCTTTTGGATTCAGGCAGTTATCGCAATGTTCGCAATTTTCTGTTATGTATTTTTCCCCAAAATAGTGAAGCAGGATTGTTCTTCTGCAAAGGGAAGATTCTGCGAATGCGACGGTATCGAGTAACAATTGTTTCCCTATTTCCTGCTCTGCAACAGGTTTCCCCTGCATGAATTTTTCCAGTTTCTGGATGTCCTTGTAGCTATAAAAAGTGATGCACCGACCATCACCACCGTCACGACCTGCCCTGCCGGTCTCCTGGTAGAAACCTTCGAGCGATTTGGGGATATCGTAATGTACCACAAACCGTACATCCGGCTTGTCAATTCCCATTCCGAAAGCGATGGTTGCCACGATGACATCGACCTCTTCCATCAGAAATTTATCCTGGTTGGATGATCGGGTAGAAGAATCCATTCCGGCATGGTAGGCCAGCGCCTTGATGCCGTTTACCTGAAGGAGTTCCGTGATTTCTTCCACTTTTTTGCGGCTAAGACAGTATATTATGGCCGATTTGCCAGGGTTTGTCCTGAAAAGACGGATAATCTGGTCTTTGGCTTTTACTTTTGGCCGTACCTCATAAAACAGGTTGGGCCTGTTGAAAGAGGATTTGAATACATTGGCATTGAGCATTCCCAGGTTTTTCTGGATATCGCTTTGAACTTTCGGTGTTGCCGTAGCCGTTAATGCGATAATGGGTGCCTGGCCTATTTCATTTACAATTGGACGGATGCGTCGGTACTCCGGCCTGAAATCATGTCCCCATTCAGAGATACAGTGTGCTTCATCGATGGCGTAAAAGGAGATTTTAATCGTTTTCAAAAAATCGATGTTCTCCTGCTTGGTCAGGGATTCGGGGGCAACGTACAGCAATTTGGTCTGACCTTTGCCTATGTCCTCCTTTACTTTCTGAATGGCCGATTTGGTTAGGCTGGAGTTTAGAAAATGTGCGATTCCATCGTGAACGCTGAAACTTCGAATGGCATCCACCTGGTTTTTCATCAATGCGATCAGCGGGGAAATTACAATTGCAGTACCATCCTGAAGCAAGGCAGGAAGTTGGTAGCAAAGTGATTTACCCCCTCCTGTAGGCATCAGAACAAAGGTATCCAGTCCCGCCAGGACACTTTTGATCACCTCTTCCTGTTGCCCTTTGAAACGGTCGAATCCGAAATATTTTTGTAGTTCAGAAGTCAGGGTATTTTTGTCCTCAATTATCATCAGTCTATTCTATCCCATTTGTATTAAAAATACTAAGTTACAAAATATTGTCCTGCAAACAAGACTATAAATTAATATCAATAAAATTTAACATTCTTTCGCATGTACTTTTTGGGGCCTCCTTTCTGACAAAATTGCAGTTGTTTAAAGACCCATTGAATTGTCGCCTGTTGGTTTTTGGGATCCCGTTCAAATGGTGTGATTATTTCTATAAGGACATTTCAAATGGGTAAAGAATTGTATATTTGCTGCAAAGAAATTGTTTAGGTTATAACACAGAGAGAAAAATCGCATGCGATTTTTCTCTCTGTGAGCCTCCTCTTCCTCAATTTAGTTTCAGACGATTTTTAGTTGTCATGATCAAATTGAGAGAATTTTAAATTAAAGGACAATACGCTCTGTGTTAGTTTTATTCACGCAGATTTTTCATGGCAGAAAAGATAAAAAAGTCGATTTTTTCCAAAAAAAATGAGGGCAACGGCTCCAAGGGTACTGAAATGTCGTTCCTCCAGCACCTCGAAGAGTTAAGGTGGCATCTGGTCCGTTCTTCGGCTGCGGTGGTGTTTTTTGGAGTGATCGTATTCCTGAACGGAGCGTTCGTATTTGATGACGTTATTTTGGCTCCAAGGAACCCTAATTTCGTCACGAACAGGTTTTTTGGCTGGTTGGCAGTACAATTGAATTCGCCTGACCTTGCGATTAATACCAAGCCATTCCAGATAATTAACATCGAATTAACCGGTCAGTTTTCGATTCAACTTAATCTGGCTATTATCGGCGGAATCATCATCTCTATTCCATATATATTGTGGGAATTCTGGCGTTTCGTTCGACCTGCATTGTATGAGAACGAGCGAAAGCATGTAACCTCAGCCGTCGTTTACAGCTCTTTCCTGTTTCTGTTGGGAGTTTGTTTTGGCTATTACCTGATCGTCCCATTGACTACCCATTTCTTCGGTAGCTACCAGGTTAGCCAGGATGTACTTAACCAGATTAATCTTACCTCATACATCAGTTCTGTTACGACCATTGTTTTGGGTAGCGCCATTGTATTTGAATTGCCCATTGTCATGTTTTTTCTGGCAAAGGTTGGATTGGCGGGAACCTCTTTTTTCAGGGCTTACCGCAAGCATGCATTCATCGTGCTGCTTTGTCTGGCTGCCATTATCACACCCCCCGATGCGTTTAGTATGTTGCTCGTAACCGGCCCCCTGGCGCTTTTATACGAACTAGGGATTCTGATGGCAAGATTGGTGGAGAAGAGGCGCAAAGATGTGGATTTGCTGGAAGCTTAGGATAAGCGCCTAGAGTGAGCTAAAGTGACTAAAGTTAATAAAGTTGGGACTCCTGATATTAGTGTCAATATTGAATGCAGCGAAGTACTTTAGGCACTCTAGTCACTTTAGCTCACTTTAGGCACTTAAAGATAAAAGATCAAATATAGATATTACAAACATGAAGCTAAGAGCGGAAAACATCGTCAAGAAATACCGTAACCGGACGGTCGTAAAGGGAGTTTCGATCGAACTCGAGCAGGGTGAAATTGTTGGATTGCTTGGTCCTAATGGAGCCGGGAAAACGACCTCTTTTTACATGATTGTTGGTCTGATCAAAGCCAATGGAGGAACGATTTATTTGGATGACACCGATATTACCTCCTTCCCCGTTTACAAAAGGGCTAAACTGGGAATCGGTTATCTGGCCCAGGAGGCCTCCGTTTTCAGGCAGATGAGTGTGGAAGACAACATCCGTTCCATCCTTGAGATGACAGATTTTCCGAAAGCATACCAGCACGAAAAGCTTGAATCATTGCTGACCGAGTTTGGCCTGCAACACATACGCAAGAGTCTGGGGATACAACTTTCGGGTGGGGAGCGCAGAAGAACTGAAATAGCCAGGTGTTTGGCCATTAATCCGGCATTTATATTATTAGACGAACCTTTCGCAGGTGTTGACCCGATTGCCGTGGAGGATATCCAGCAAATTGTATTTAAGCTTAAAGAGAAGAATATCGGAATTCTCATCACAGATCACAATGTGCATGAGACCCTCTCCATCACAGACAGGTCCTACCTTCTGTACGACGGACGTATCTTAAACAGCGGAACCGCAGAAGCTCTGGCTGCCGATGATGAAGTCCGCAGACTCTATCTCGGACAGAATTTCGAACTGCGCCGGCCTGCCAGGAAAGATGTCGGAGAAGATCCGTTGGAAGTTAGCGGAGATGCATAAAAAAGCTTCAAGCGGCTTTTTTATGCATCTTTCTCCCATTGGTAGACAGAATTAAAAATAATCGTATATTTGCAGCTCGAAAAATGCGGACGTGGCGTAATTGGTAGCCGTGCCAGACTTAGGATCTGGTGCCGAGAGGCGTGGGGGTTCGAGTCCCTTCGTCCGCACTTAAAAAGAAAGAACAACCGCCTCTTCTTTGCCGGAAGCGCAGGCGGTTTTTTAAATGTATAAAGAATCGATTCATCCCGACAGGTAGGGAGGAGATTTCTTAAATTTAGAAGAATCAATATGTTAACAGATTAATATGTTAACTAACACAACAATCGTATGAACATTTCCAGAACAAACACCGATGAGCTGAATGCAGTGGTAAAAATCTCCATTGAAAAGGGCGATTACGAAGCAACAGTGAACGAGACGCTGAAAGATTACCGTAAAAAAGCCAACATGCCCGGCTTCCGCAAAGGAATGGTACCCGCAGGACTGATCAAAAAGATGTATGGCAAGGCTGTTCTTGCCGAAGAGATCAACAAGATGCTGAGCAGCCAACTCACCAAATTCATCCACGACGAAAACCTTCAGATTCTTGGAGAACCCCTACCAAACGAGACGGAACAAAAACCCCTCAATTTCGATACAGATGAGACTTTTGAATTTGTTTTTGACCTGGGTCTCTCTCCGGTGATTGATATCGACTTCAAGAAGGTTGGTAAACTGCCATATTATGAGATTATTATCGACGAGGTGATGATCAACAACCAGGTTGAGGCATTTCAGAACCGGTTCGGCAGTTATGTGGATGCTGAAAAATCGACCGAAAAGGACAACCTGATTGGCAGCATCAAACAGCTAGACGAAAACGGAGCTGTACTGGAAGGCGGAATCACGGTAGAAGAGGCAACAATATCCATACAAATGGTAAAAGCCAAGAAATCTAAAACTGCGCTTCTGGACAAGGTCGCCGGTGATTTGGTAAAGTTTAATCCAAAGGCAGCCTTTGCAAACGACCATTATCTAAAACAAGTACTGAAGATAGATAATGCACAGGCAGAGGCGCTTACTTCAGATTTCGAACTCACAGTCTCCAAAGTAAACACCTTTGTTCCAGCCGAGCTCAACGAAGAGATGTTCCAAAAATCATTGGGTGGGGTGACAGATGTTACCACGATCGAACTGTTCAGGGAAAAAATTGCAGAAGACCTAAAAGCCAATTTGAGCTACTCTTCCGAATACCGTTTTCTGGTAGATACCAAGGAAACGCTTGTTAATTATGTTGGAATGAAATTGCCGGAAGAGTTTCTGAAAAGATGGCTCGTATACTCAAATGAGAAGATTACCAAAGAGCAGGTTGAGGAGGAGTTCCCCCATTTTGTGAAAGACCTGGAATGGACGCTGATCAAAAACCGTTTATCGAAAGATAATCAAATACAGGTAAGTGAGGCAGATGTAGTTGCTTTAGCCAGGGAGACCGCCCTGATGCAATTCCGTCAGTATGGCATGTTTAATGTGCCGGATGAATACCTTGACAACTACGCTAAATCCATCCTGAAAAACGAAGAAGAGCGCCACCGTCTGATTGAAAAGAAATCGGAAAGCCTTGTACTTGAGTTCATCAAAGTAAATGCACAGTTGGCTGTTAAATCCGTTTCTCAGAAAGCTTTCGACGACCTTTTTGAAAAATAGCATCCCAATTCGATGAGATTATCTCACCGAAGAATAATTGGAAGGGGTATTTTAGTAACTTTGTGAATCGAACCTTTAATTTTGATGACAAGAATAAAGGTTCGATTTTTACAAAGTTTTTTCATTTTAAAATCTTTTTATCATGAGCCTACCAAGTGACGAATTTCGCAAATTTGCAACCAAGCAGATGGGGATCAGTAGTTTATCCCTTCATAAATTTCAATCTATCCACGCCAGTTATATCTCCCCGACCATCATCGAGGAGCGTCAGATGAACATTGCCCAAATGGATGTTTTCTCCCGCTTAATGATGGACAGGATTATCTTTCTGGGCGTTGCGATCGATGATGATGTGGCTAATATCATTCAGGCACAGCTCCTCTTTCTCGAATCGTCAGACCCGGGTAAAGACATCCAGATCTATTTCAATTCACCCGGAGGTTCGGTACACGCAGGGTTGGGAATTTACGATACCATGCAATACATCAATTGCAACATCGCCACGATATGTACCGGCATGGCCGCCTCCATGGCTGCCGTGCTGATGACAGCCGGTGAAAAAGGGAAGCGCTCCGCACTGAAGCATTCCCGGATCATGATCCACCAACCGATGGGAGGGGCACAGGGGCAGGCCTCAGATATCGAAATTACGGCCAGGGAGATCATGAAGCTGAAACGTGAACTATATGAAATCATTGCTTTGCATTCAGGACAGCCCCTCGAGAAGGTGGAGAAGGATTCAGACAGGGACTATTGGATGACGGCCGAAGAAGCCAAGGCATATGGCATGATTGACGAAATTCTGATTCGTCAGAAAAAATAGGCAGGCTTTTATTTGACTTATTAATAGAGGATGAAGAAAGTAGACAGATGTTCGTTTTGCGGACGGGAGAAAAAGGATGTTCAGTTGCTCATTGCGGGTATGGAGGGCCATATCTGTGAGAATTGTATTGAACAGGCCCATTCGATCGTCGAAGAGGAGTTCAAGAAAAATGAAGGCTTTGACCTGAAGGGGGTCGAATTAAAAAAACCCCGGGAGATCAAGGCTTTTCTTGATCAATATGTAATTGGACAAGACGATGCCAAAAGAATTCTTTCGGTTGCTGTTTACAACCATTACAAAAGACTGAACCAAAAGATCACCGAAGATGGTACGGAGATTGAAAAATCAAACATCATCCTGGTGGGACCAACCGGAACAGGAAAAACATTGCTGGCCAAAACAATCGCCCGAATGTTGCATGTTCCTTTTACCATTGTGGATGCGACTGTACTGACAGAAGCGGGATATGTAGGTGAGGATATTGAAAGTCTGCTTACCCGGTTGCTTCAGGCTGCCGATTACAACGTAGAGGCTGCTGAGCGTGGCATCGTATTCATTGACGAAATAGATAAAATTGCCCGGAAAGGGGACAATCCATCTATTACCAGGGATGTTTCGGGCGAAGGGGTGCAGCAGGGATTGCTGAAACTGCTTGAGGGAGCGATCGTGAATGTGCCGCCACAAGGGGGAAGAAAACATCCTGAGCAAAAGATGATACCGGTTGACACAAAGAATATTCTGTTTGTCTGTGGAGGAGCCTTCGAAGGGATCGAAAGGAAGATCGGCCTAAGGCTAAATACGAAAGTGGTTGGTTACAAAGCCATCGCTGAACATGGAAAGATCGACAGGGACCATCTGCTACAGTATGTCTCACCTCAGGATTTACGCGCCTTCGGGTTGATTCCTGAAATAGTGGGCCGCTTGCCGGTACTTACCTATCTCGTTCCGCTCGACAGGGATTCGTTGCGCAGAATTTTGACTGAACCCAGGAATTCGATCATCAAACAGTACCACAAACTGTTCGAGATGGATGGGATCAAACTGGAGTTTAAGGATGAAACGCTTGATGTGATTGTCGACAAGGCCATCGAATTTAAACTGGGTGCACGTGGATTGAGGTCCATTTGCGAAACGATCATGATTGATGCCATGTTCGATATGCCTTCGGAAGGAGGAACAAGCATGGTCATCACGCCGGAGTTTGCTTCAGAAAAAATCGAAAGAATCAGTACTTTGCGACTTCAGGCGGGTTAACGTATTGTGATAAATATTATTACCTTTGAGACGAATTAAAATTATTATATCAAATGAGTAAAGGAATTGTCAAATTCTTTAATGTAACAAAAGGATTTGGGTTTATCAAAGACGATGAGTCTCAAAATGAGTACTTTGTACACGTAACTGGCTTAATCGATCAAATTAAGGAAAACGACCACGTAACTTTCGAACTACAAGATGGAAGAAAAGGTCTTATCGCTGTAAACGTAAAACAAGCTTAAATAAAGCAAGTTTCGAACAAAAAAAAGAGGGCGTCTAAAAAGGATGCCCTCTTTTTTTGCAAAATAATTCAGGTTTATGTTAGATAATATTATAAAATATTTGGATATTACATTGAATATGTGTAT
>JALOCD010000189.1 GCA_023228025.1 Prolixibacteraceae bacterium
CTGTGACCTGATTGACAGGCTAGAGTTACCCAAAAACCTATTATCTTATCACATTAAAATCTTGCTACAGCTTGGCTATATTAAAGAGACACGTTGTGGCAGAAAGAAGAACTATACGATAAAGGAGGCTCAGCGGAATAAAGTTAAGAATATTTTAGAAGTCACGGATTTAATTTAAAGGAGATTGTCAATGAATAAAGACATAAAAGTATTTTCAACGCCAACTTGCCCATATTGCGTAATGGCAAAAAATTATTTGAAGAGTAAGAATATTGAATTTGAGAATATAGACCTTACTAAGCAGCAAAAATGGGTTCCTAGGATGATTAAAAAGTCCGGACAAATGGGGGTGCCCCAACTATGGATTAATGACCAGGTAATTATTGGCTTTAACGTGCCTGCCATCAATCAGGCACTGGGCCTGTAGCCGACAACTCTAGTAATTACAGACGTTAGTTATAACCAATAAAAAAAGAGGCTTTTTAAAAGCCTCTTTTTGTTTAGCAATTTTAATTATTTATCGATTGCCACGATGCATACCACCACCGTTGCCAGTGCCGTCGCAATTTGCTTGTCGCTCTTCCATGGTCTTGGTTCGAGCATCTATTTCGGCTTGAGTTAAGCCATTAGCTTTCCATCTTGCCTGGGCAGCTGCTTCCATTTTTTCATGCCATTGGTCTTCGCTAATACCTTTGTCTTTAGCAATTTCTAGCAAAGTTTTACTTTGGAGCTGTGTTTTCAGCTGATCTTCGGTCATGCCTAAAATCTTTGCCTTGTTTGTCAAAGATTGCTGATAACCGTAACCCTTACCAGCACTGTTACCTGCGCCATTTACGTTTGCGTTACCGGCTTGTGCTTGCACAAAACTAGGTGCAATCATTAAACCAGCAGCTGCCAGACTAACGATTCCTGTACTTAAGATTAATAATTTTTTCATCGTGCCTCCTTTCGGCATATGTAGTACAAACGAAGGAGGGTAATTATTTCATTTGTCGGCCACGCATCAGACCTTGGCCCGGCGTGTCACAATTTATATTATTGCTGTCGCACACGGCATGTGGGCTATGACTCTTAAAAGTATTAGGCAAAGCACTGTATGAAAACGCAAAGCCCAGTATCAAAGAAACGGCTATAACTATTGGTGCCAAGTAAATTAGCCGTATTTTATATAGGCCGCCAACTTTACGGACGATATATACAATAGCGACAAAAGATAATATCCCAAGTACCAACGCCCACCAGGGAAAATCACCAACTAGGCTAGATAAGTTGCGTCTGGCACCATATGCAGGCCCAGCTGCATTTTGAATTCGGATCCATAACGTCACTACGCTCATAAAATAAGAAGTTACCAAACCTAATAATAGAATTGCCAAAACAGAGATAGTGCTTAGGAGTAGGTAATAATACTTAGGGTGCATTTTAACTTGGCCAGCCTGGATCTTGGCCATAACATTTTTTTCAATCATGCTATCTTTTTGCCGGGGTTTACTGCTCATAATTTACTCCATCGTTTTTACACGCTCTCATCAGCGACTCCTTGGCTCTTTTAATTCGTACACCAACAGTAGAAGAGGGAACGTGCAGAATATCGCTTATTTCATCGTATTTTAGATTATCAAAAAAGTAGAGGGCCAGGACCTCTTGGTATTTAATATCAATATTGCTCATACATTTGCGCACGCTAGCTTTTAAAAGATTCTTATCCATTATTTTGTCGGTAGAAAACTTAACAAAAACTTCATCACCATCCATGTCCATTTCTGTGAAAGTAGATGTTCTCTTGTTCCTTTTAATTAGATTCATAGCCTCGTTGTGAAGGATACGATAGATCCAGGACGAAAACGATTTATTGAGATGAAAACTGAATAGATTTATGTATGCTTTTATAAAAGTATCCTGTACTGCGTCCGAGGCAATATCATGATCTTTTAACAGATACATGGCATAACGAAGAAGCTTGGCTTCATATCTTTCTACGAGCGTGGCATACATTTCTTTGTCGCCCTTCAAAACCAAACTAACTATTTGCGAATCTGAAAGATCATTTGTATTAGTAGCCATCGTCACAATTATTGTACAACCGAGTTACTTATATTATTTCAAAACCAAATAACTATACAGTCTCACCAATTTGTTTTTACCGGCCAATCAGACCTCCAAGATTCGTGACGTTTTTATATCCACTCTGTTCGAGAATAGTTTTCCCCAATCCAGCCCTATGCCCAGTGCGACAGTATAAATAGACGGGCTCATCTTTGCTGGTTTTGGGCGGTCATTATTGGTATATTCACGGACTCCTTGGCATGGCCGGCGGCATACTCTTCGGGGGTTCGAATATCAAAAAGTTGGCCACCTTCTGCAACTATTTTTGCACTTAGTGAAGTTGGTTGCTGGTCCGCAGTCGGCTTATTGTCCTTTTTGTGATCATTAAAACACCACGTGCTATAAGTAGAATCACTGCAACGACTGTGAATATGTGTTTTTCACCATAACATCTCGTTTCAATCTTGATTATAACAATAGCCATAATTACTCATGAGGTCCTAGTCCAACTACCCTGGCCCCAACTGTACCGTTTTTGTGGACCAGATCAACCCATTGCCGCACACTAAACATTTCAAACTTAACTTGGTCTCATTTCGTCATTACCACGAAAGATCTGACTTTTATGGCCGGGCTTTTTCGCAGAAATCGTTGCTGAATAAACCCAGGGACTTTGTGGCTTTACTGGCAATGGTCTCTGGTATAAATATAGGGCTCACGCATAGAAGCTTGCTTTGATCATGAACCGCAGATGCGTCGAAGATACTCCAGTCGCTGCTGCCAGTACGACTAAGTTTGTCAACAAGAGTTTATTTACTGCCGTCGATTTAATTATTAGCTTATCATTGACGGAACAGGCATTAGAATCAGATAAAAGTCTATGCGATTTACACTTTGCTATTAGGCCCTGGGAAAACGTCAAGTTGCTACAAAGCAAACAATTCATCACATTATTTCCATCCCGGTTAATTTATTATCGGACTTTAGTGTGATTAAGCGCACAGACTTTTATATTCGCAATCGCTACAATTAAGCACACAGAAGGGAGCTAATCATGCTTTTATCTTTGGCCGTTGTTTTAGGAATATTATGGGCTATGGGTTTGCTAGTGGTTTACATTTCGAACCCCATACTTCATCTGGTGTTAGTTATAGCTGTGATAGTGGTAGTTTTTGATTTATTTACTCGGCGAAGTAGAAATTAGTTTTAGTAATGATTAATAAAGAGATTGACTAATTACTTAAAATGAACGAAGAAACAACCCCTAAAAAATCTATTAAAAACCGTCTCACGTTGTCCATAATAGTTATTTTATTAATTATTTTGAGTTTTTTTGTGGGATGGTTTTTTGGTC
>JALOCD010000085.1 GCA_023228025.1 Prolixibacteraceae bacterium
AGGTTTTGGGGCTAAATATAAAAACGCTGAGTCTACGAAACAGGCTTTCAATTGGTTTAGCTTCCCCCACCAAGGACTCTATCTTAGCGGTTCATCTTCCTGTTTTTTAGTTCATTAGTGATTTCTTTTCTTAATTCTGCTTCTATCTGGTAGAGTTTTACTATTTGCTGCGGCGACAGCACCTGACCGAATTCCTTGTAATATTTCTCCCGAATTAAGATGAGCTTCTTGGCGTTCTCCAGTTGGCTAACTATCAATAAGTCTGCCTCTTTGTTGGATAGGCTGTCGGGAGTGACTCTCATCAGTTTTGCCATTTTACGAAAATCAACTCCCGAAATTTCCTCTTCATATTTTAGATATATTGGACGAAAACGATCGAATGTTGCCTGATCAAGCTTAAACCTTAACTGTATTTCATTCAATTTGGCACGTGCCACCCGCTCCATTAGGCGGGGAAAACGATTGGCATTCTGGGAGCTTCCGTTCAAGCAGGATAATAATATAGAGGAGAAAATCAGGGCAATAATTAGATTCTTCATTTTTAAGATTATTAAAAGTTATTGCAAAGATTCATTAATAAAGGGATCGGTTTTATACAATGCGGCTATTAGCTGTAATTCTTCATCATTCAAATCAGACAATACATCGTTTAATTCCTCCGTTTTATCTTTTGAGGCCAAATTCTTCCCTTCTAATTTTGCAGATTGTGCGCTCTTTGTCCTGACATCGGTCATGTGTTTGATAGGCTCATGGTTTTCTACAATGGTCGACTTCCCTGCTGGCAAGGCTTCATTGTCCGCCAGGCTTGGGGCTGAATAAGGGGCAGAATCCTGTATAAAATGGATTCCCAAATAAAGGAGGAACGCCAAACAGGCTGCAGCAGAGAGGATCAATCTCCGTATACTGTTTTTTCTACGATGCTGTTCCCTGTTGATGGCTTTTTGAAGCGTTTTTTCTGGAAAAGTCTCGAAAAATCCGGCTGGGGCCAAATAGGGAGTCTCTTTTCCAATGTGTTGAAATTCATTTGTTTCCTTCATTTTCATTTTTTTTGGTTGAACAATCAAACATGATCGATCAAATATTTTTTTATTTTTTCGCTTGCCAGATGATAATTAGTTTTCAGCGAACTAATTGAAGACCCCATGACTTTTGATATTTCTTCGTAACTCAGTTCGTCATAATAGCGCAGGTTAAAAACAATCTTCTGCTTCCTCGGAAGTTCCTGGATAGCCAACTGAAATTTGACCAGGATTTCCTTGCTGTTTTCCATGTCATTTCCGGATAGTTCCCCTGATACTTCACCATTAATCTGACCTGTTCTTTTTATTACATTTTTCCTTTTCTTCAAATGATAGGAGCACTCATTGGTCGAAATCCGGTACAGCCAGGTGAAAATCTTGCTGTCACCCCGAAAGGAACCCGAATGCCTGTACACTTTTATGAATGTCTCCTGAAGGATATCTTCGGCATCTTCGTGTGAAACTACCAATCGTCGGATGTGCCAGTAAATCGGCTCTTTGTACAAGTTCATCAACAAAATGAACCCTTTGTCTTTTTGAGCGGGATCCTTTAACATTGCCACAATTGAAGCGTCATCCGTACCTGTCATCAATCTTTTTATTTGTTTGGATGCAATAAACTGTAGAAAGTTAAATTCTGAAACTGAAATGTTTCAATTTTTTGCTGTGGTTTCAAAAAAAACGGATTTCTAATTTAACTTTTGGCCACGAAACGATTCTTATATGCATAAGATTAATCATTAAATTTTGTTTTATGAAACTAGTAAAGATTTTTTTTGTCTTCAGTATGATATTCTTAGTTTCTAATTCATGCCAGAAAAGAGAGTTCCAGGCAACCATTGATGAGGTCATTCTGAGTCAACAAGACACTCAATCTGAAGAAGTACTTACTGATGTGGATCTTATTGTAGATGACGCACTGGCACAAAATGCCGGTATGCTAAAATCCGGAACCATTGGAAATTCTGTATATCTGACCAGTTGCACCACTATCCATTTGAATACCCAGGTTTCACCTCAAGTCCTTACGATAGATTTTGACGCTTCTTGTACCGGAAAGGACGGTAAAGTCCGTTCCGGAAAAATAATTGTTTCTTCGACTTCTTTCAATACATATCCTTCTGTCAGGAATAAAACCTTTGAAAATTACTCCGTGGATGGCAAGAAAATTGAGGGAAGTATCGTTAAAACCATTTTAAAAGACAATGTTAACAATATCCGTACTGCATCCTTTCAGGAGGATATTACCATTCATCTTCAAAACAATGAAGGTTCAGCACATCGCGTGGCCAATCTTACCAAACAATATCTGTTGAATAATCTTGGCGTACAGGACGACAACCAGGTGAAATTTTGGGGGACTGTTGAATTTACCCGTCTTACCGGAGTCAAGATAACAAA
Organism: Prolixibacteraceae bacterium; assembly: GCA_023228025.1. GTDB lineage: Bacteria > Bacteroidota > Bacteroidia > Bacteroidales > Prolixibacteraceae > CAINVV01. Next base: position 2,421 of record JALOCD010000085.1, read on the forward strand.
AACTGTCACGGAAGCCAATCCGTTGGTGTACAGTGCTTCCTGCCACCATATTGTCAGCGGTCTCGTTTCAATTACGACCAGTACAAACCACAGTTGGTCGATTGATTTTGGAAGTGGGGAATGCGACAACAAGGCAATACTTACAATTGGAAACAAATCGAAAGAAATTACGATCCGTTAACCATCATTTGGCAAGGGCTTTAAAGAAAAATGCCATCCCGAATGAACCGGATGGCATTTTTCTTTTCATGACGATTAGCTGCATGTTTACCTATTTTTTCTGCAGCGCCTTGTAGAGAATGTAACCAAATACAAGACAGCCAAAAACAACAAATACATAAGAAAGATGTGAACTATATTCCTGAACTTTTGTCATCAGCATCTCTTTCGGAACTACCGATTCGAGATAGTATCCGATAGAAGCAAGAATGATGTTCCAAAGTCCCGCACCCAATGTTGTATAAAGTATAAATTTGGGAAGGTTCATCTTTGAGAGCCCTGCCGGGATTGAGATCAGATGCCTTACGCCCGGGATCAATCGTCCTGTAAAAATTGAAATGGCCCCGTTTTTGTCAAAGAATGCCTCTGTTTTTTTGATACCCTCTTCATTCAACATTAGGAGATGCCCCAATTTACTGTTGGCAAACCGGTAGACAATCGGACGTCCAATAAAATCAGCCAAAGCATAATTTACAAGCGACCCGATCAGCGCTCCCAATGTCGAGAAAAATACGACCAGGTAAATATTTAGCTCCCCTGCCGCTGCTTTGTAGGCAGCAGGAGGCACAACCAATTCGGAGGGCAGCGGTATCACAGAACTCTCAATCGCCATCAAAAGAGTTATTGTCCAGTAATTTAAGTTGTCGAGACACCATTGAATAAATCCGATTGATTCCATAAAAGAGTGGTATTGAAATTCTTTTCTTTGTTATTGTGAAGTTAGGTATTGCCTGTATTCTTTGACAAAGAAATGAATTTTTTGACAAAAAACAGTTTTACAAAATAATCGAACAATGGACTTTAATTTAGAAAGATTTTAAGGTTAACGCTTTAATATCATGAAACTTAATTTTTACCTTTAGGGGATCTTATGAAGGAATGTAACTATATATGAAACAGAATGGGACATACAAATAAAGTGTCAGATTTACAGTCACATACAGGAGTGGAAGTGATGCGCTGCTACCAGTGTGGCAAGTGTACGGCGGGTTGTGTTCTTGCTTCGGAGATGAATTATCCTCCAAGTTATCTCATGCGTTTACTTCAAACCGGTACCAAACCAAATTTGGACAAAGTACTCAGTTCAAACTCAATCTGGCTTTGTCTGAATTGTGAGAATTGTTTGGGTCGTTGTCCGATGGAGATCGACATTCCCAAAATGATGGATTACCTTAGGACGCAAGCAATCAAAGAAAATAAACTGCATCCTGATTCCAAACCCATTATTGCCTTTCATAAGTCTTTTCTTGATTCGATCAAAAACACCGGTCGATTGTATGAAATGGGACTGGTACTCTCCTATAAATTCAGGACATTCAATTTCCTTCAGGATCTTTCCATTGCACCTTCAATGTACCTGAAAGGCAAATTGCATCTTTTGCCTGAAAAGATCAAAGACAGGAGGAGTATGAAGCGAATTTTTGGTCAAACTATTGAAAACGCTAAGACTGATAACAAATGAAGATAGGATTTTACCCGGGTTGTTCCCTAACCGGCTCCTCCAGGGAATACAATGAGTCGGTCGTCGCGGTAGCAAAAGCGTTGGACATCGAACTTATTGAGATAAATGACTGGAATTGTTGTGGCGCCACTGCAGCCCATGCAATGAACGAAGAGTTATCCTTGTCGCTTCCGGCAAGAATTATGGCAATGGCAGAAAAGCAGGGTCTCACAGAGGTCGTTGTTCCGTGTGCCGCCTGCTACAACCGATTAAAAGTTACCCAACACGAACTGGAAGATGATACCAAACGTTCCAGGGTTATCGATATTCTAAAAATGCCTTACCAGGGAAGTTCCAGAATTATCAATGTGTTGCAACTTCTCGAAATGTATGGTGCGGAGAACATCAAAGCCAAAATCACCCGGCCATTTGCCCACAAAGTAGCCTGCTATTATGGTTGCTTGCTGGTTCGCCCCCATTCCATTCTCAAATTTGACAGGGTGGAGGATCCACAAAGTATGGACACCATGATCAAAATGGTCGGAGGTACCACATTGGATTGGGCCTTCAAGACAGAGTGCTGTGGTGCAGGTTTTTCAGTTTCCCGCACGGACCTTGTCGCCAAACTTTCTGGGAATATCCTAAAAGATGCGGCCGATAGGGGAGCCGAAGCCTTGATTGTTGCCTGTCCGATGTGCCAGTCGAACCTCGATATGCGCCGTGGGGCCATCAATAAAACCCTTGAAACACCAAGCGATATCCCGGTAATTTATATTACCCAGGCCATTGGTTTGGCTTTGGGCTTATCTGCCCAAGAGTTGGGATTGAAACGTCATTTTGTAACCGTAGAACTTTAATACTATGTCAAAGATCGGAGTATTTATTTGCCACTGCGGTGAAAATATCAGCGCCACCGTCGATGTCGAGCGTGTTGCACGGGAGATCGGCGGAATGGAAGGGGTTGCACATGCCATCGATTACAAATACATGTGTTCGGATCCCGGACAAACATTCATCAAGGAGGCTGTTAAAAAATATGGCCTGGACGGAGTCGTCGTAGGCGCTTGTTCACCCCGAATGCACGAACCGACTTTCAGGAGGGCCTGCGCTGAAGCTGGATTGAATCCTTACCTCTGCGAAATGGCCAACCTTCGTGAACATTGCTCCTGGGTACACGAAAAGAGTGAGGAGACGACCGAAAAGGCCATCGATCTGGTCAAGATGCTGGTCGAGAAGGTGAAGAAGAACAAACCGCTCGACTCGATCAAAGTACCGGTAACCAAAAAGGCTTTGGTCATTGGGGGAGGTATTGCCGGGATCCAGGCCAGTCTGGACATTGCCAATACCGGTCATAAAGTGATTTTGGTAGAGCGGGATCCTTCGATTGGTGGCCACATGTCGCAGCTTTCGGAGACTTTTCCAACACTCGACTGTTCCCAGTGCATCCTGACTCCAAGGATGGTGGAGGTGGCGCAACATCCAAATATTAAGTTGTACACTTATGCCGAACTGGAGAGCCTGGAGGGTTTCATCGGTAATTTTAAAGCGAAGATACGGCTCAAGGCCAAAAGCGTGAATTACTCGACCTGTACGGGTTGTGGCGCTTGTATTCAAAAGTGTCCGGTCAAAAAAATTCCAAGTGAGTTCAATGCCGGCTTGGGAACCCGTACGGCAATTTATGTCCCGTTTCCGCAGGCAGTGCCAAATAAACCGGTGATCGACCGGGTCAATTGCAATTATTACAAGCGTGGCGCCTGCAAGATTTGCGAAAAGACCTGTCAGGTAGGATCGATTGAATGGGACAAGGAGGATGAAATCATCACTGAAGAGGTAGGCGCAGTAGTGCTTGCCACCGGATTTGATGTGAAAGGCACCGACTTCTTCCCAGAATATGGGTACGGACAATACAAAGATGTGCTGACCGGTCTTCAGTTTGAACGATTGGCTTCCGCATCCGGTCCAACATTTGGTGAGATTCGCCGTCCGTCGGATGGGGCAGTACCAAAGAAAATTGTCTTTATCGCCTGTGCAGGATCCAGGGATCCTGCTAAGGGAATCCCTTATTGCTCAAAGATTTGCTGTATGTACACGGCCAAACATGCCATGCTGTACCAGCACAAGGTGCACGATGGAGAATCCACGGTATTTTATATGGACATCCGCGCAGGCGGAAAAAACTACGAAGAGTTTGTTCGCAGGGCCATCGAGGAGGATACCGTTAATTATGTGCGTGGCAGGGTCGCCCGTGTCTATGAAAAGAATGGCAAGCTGATTGTCAAGGGTGTTGATACGCTTCTTGGCGGCGAGCAAGTCGAAATTGAGGCAGATATGGTGGTACTTGCAACAGCAGGTGTAGCCAACTGCGGTTCTGAGCAACTCGCCCAGAAATTGCACGTATCCTACGATCCATATCACTTCTTTGCCGAAGCCCATCCAAAACTCAAGCCTGTTGAGACCAATACTGCCGGAATATATTTGGCCGGCGCCTGTCAGGCGCCCAAAGATATCCCGGAGACAGTCGGAATGGCTTCAGGGGCTGCCGTGAAAGTTGCCGCCCTCTTTTCCAACGATGAATTGGTAAGGGAACCAGTCGTGGCAGTAGTTAACCGACTGGCGCCACCGCTTTACAGTACCTGCGTGGGTTGTTTCATGTGCGAAACCGCTTGTCCGTACAATGCCATCGAGCACGAAGAGATCAAAGGGCGTGATGGCAGTTTGATCCGGAACAGTGCCCGCGTTAACCAGGGACTGTGTCAGGGTTGTGGTACCTGCGTCGCATTCTGTCGCTCCAAATCCATCGATATCCAGGGGTATACCAATGAGCAGGTATACGCCGAGGTGATGTCATTGTTAAACGACTAACTAACAGATAATGAGTAGTAATACTGATTTTGAACCCAAAATAATTGCATTCGTCTGCAACTGGTGTACTTATGCCGGAGCCGATTTAACGGGTACAAGCAGGCTGAAATATGCCACCAACGTGAAGATCGTCCGCTTTCCGTGTACCGGACGAATAGATTTTCTATTGTTGCTAAAATCTTTTGCACAGGGCGCCGATGGAGTGATTGTTTCGGGCTGCCATCCGAACGATTGCCACTATACAAGCGGAAATTTCCATGCACGCCGTCGTTGGATCGCCTTCCGTTCGGTCCTCGATCTGATGGGAGTTGACATCCGCCGGATACAATACTCCTGGGTCTCGGCTGCCGAAGGTTCGAAATGGGCAGATCTTGTCAACAATACGGTTGCAGATATCCGTGCCCTTGGCCCATATGCCGAATATCAAAAGGTTGCAGACTATTTAGAGAAGGAGGGATACAATGAAGAAGCTTAGGGAAAGGGCCGCCGAGTTGCTTTCACAAGGAGTCGTCTCGCTGGTGTTAGGATATGAAGAGGGTACCAAACGACCCCGTCCACTCTTTTGCAGAAACAGTGTAAATGCTGAAAAACTAATCTTTGATAGCCGTTGTATCCACAATCTGGCAGTCTATATTACCAAGAAGGAGTTGGTTGGAAAAGAGCGCTTCGCGGTAACTGCACCTATTTCAACATTGCGCAGCATCATGCAATTGTTTGTGGAAAACCAGTTGAACGAGGAGAAACTCCTTGTCCTTACCGTTGATTTGAACGGAGAGTTACGAGAATTTACGACTTTCGATGAGATAGCCGCTTATGTCGCACAGTTTGAGTTGAAACGCGGAGAACGGGAGCAGGAATTACTTTCCAAAATTGAGGGGATGACCCGCGAGGAGCGTTGGAAATTCTGGATGGAAGAGATGTCGCATTGCTTTAAATGTTATGCTTGCCGTTCGGCTTGCCCACTCTGTTACTGTTCGAAGTGCGTGGTGGAAGTGAACCGGCCGCAATGGATCAACCCATGGCCGGCACCTTTGGCCAATATGGAGTGGCACATCAACAGGGCCATGCACATGGTGGGACGATGCACTGCTTGCGGAGCCTGTGGGGACGCTTGTCCGATAGGTATTCCGATTGATTTGATTACCAGGAAGATGATGGAAGATATGGCACCGGAATTTGGTTATATTCCCGGTCAGCCGGCCAAACAAGGCAATGCCCTTTCAACCTGGAAACTGGATGACAGGGAGCAATTTATACGATAAGCACCATGGAAACAAAATACATAAGTCAGAGCGGGATAGAACAATGGTTCGATGCAATTGTTACAAGCGGTAAGCGGGTTTTTGCACCCGTGAACTCGCGTGGCCAGGTTGATTTTAAGCCTGTTAAAAAGCTTAGTGAAGTTGCAGACGAGTACATTCAGACGACCCAATCAATCAAAGCCTCCGTATATCCGAAAGCTGAAGTGTTGTTTTCGTACGAGAAAGTGAACGGCAAGGTCAATTTGACGGACTTTGATCCGGAAAGTGTTCCTGAAACGGTACTTTGGAAGGTCCATCCTTGCGATGCCGCAGGCTTTAAACCACTTTCGGCCATTTTCAACTGGGATACGACAGACAAGTTGCACAATGCCCATTTGGCAAAAACCTCAGTCATCTCTTTCAGTTGCTCTGCAGCAGATGAGAGTTGCTTTTGCACCAGCGTAAACGGGAGTCCGGGCAACACAGCAGGCAGTGATATTCAACTAACCATGCTTCCTGATGGAGGAGCTATTGTTGAGATTTTATCTCCAAAAGGGGAGGCCCTGGTAGCGCTTTCGCCGAGTGTTTTTGTAGCTGACAAAGGAGAGAAAAAAGAAAAGTACCTCGTCGATCTGCCTGTCAGGTTTAATTTGGAAGAGGTCAACGCCAAGCTGAACAAGGCATTTAACAGTACAGTCTGGAAAGAGCAGTCGGAGCGTTGCCTCGGTTGCGGCGCCTGTGCCTTCGTCTGTCCGACATGCGCCTGTTTCGATATTCAGGAAGACGCCCATGGCTCAAAAGGGCGTCGTATCCGCTGTTGGGATGCCTGTGGATTTGCCTTGTTCACCTTGCATACTTCGGGTCACAACCCCCGTGAACACCAGAGTCAGCGGTGGCGCCAGCGAATTCTTCACAAATTCTTCTACATGCCGGAACGACTAAGTGTCGTAGGTTGTACCGGATGCGGCCGCTGTTCGCGTGCCTGTCCCGTTGACATGAATATATTGGAACACATCACCTCAATTGCCAAACAATGAGCGAACAGAATACATACCTTCCTTACCTGATGACCATCGAAAAGGTGATCAAGGAGGCGCCTGGTGTAAAAACATACAGATTAAAATTTCAGGATGAGGCAGAGGCCGAAGCCTTTGAATTTAAAGCCGGACAATTTGGCGAGTACTCAGCTTTTGGTGAAGGGGAATCCACCTTCTGCATTGCCTCTTCTCCAACAAGAAAGGGATACATCGAATGCACTTTCCGGGATACCGGCAGGGTAACTTCAGGGTTGGCTTCACTCGAAGAGGGGAGTACCATGGGTTTCCGTGGCCCATATGGCAATGTCTTCCCAATGGAGGAGTGGAAGGGGAAGAACCTGCTCTTCATTGCCGGTGGAATTGCATTGCCACCGATGCGTTGCGTGATTTGGAATGCCCTTGATCTGCGCGAAAACTTCAAGGATATCACCATCATCTACGGCGCTAAAACGGTCAATGATCTGGTTTACAAATCGGAACTGAAAGAATGGTCGGATCGTCCGGATGTAAAAATGGTCACTACCGTGGATCCGGGTGGCGAGAATGCCGACTGGAAGGGAGAGATCGGCTTTGTCCCGACGATCGTGGAAAAAGTGGCTCCATCGGCTGAAAATACCATAGCCATCGTTTGCGGGCCCCCGATCATGATCAAATTTACCTTCCCGGTACTCGAAAAGCTTGGTTTCAAAGACGACCAGATTTACACCACGTTGGAAAACCGGATGAAATGCGGTGTTGGTAAATGTGGAAGATGCAATGTCGGTAAGCTGTACATCTGCAAAGATGGACCGGTTTTTAGTAAGGAGGAGTTGAATTTGATACCGGCGGAAGAGTATTGATTAAACGGCTAACTTTCCCAAAGTTTATAGGATCATTATACGATCGTATCTATAAACTTTGGGAAAGTTGCTGCTATTATTTGTCGTTTATCGTAAATAGTGCCAATAAATAATTGATTTTAAGAATGGAAATCAAATACTCAAGAGCCTCCTCTTCTTTTTCAGACAGGTTGAAATCATAGATTATTGAGCCCAAAGCCTCAATCTTGTTAAGGTTTATCTCTGATCCTATCACAAAAGTCGCCAAAACCAATCCAAAATATCTTTCGATTGGATGAATGGAAGTCCGGCCGGAGTATAATGCACACATGTTGACTGATGATCCTGAAAGATTGGACTCTGATTTGCCGTTCGAAAGTAGTTCAGTTGACCATAATACATTCATCAATTGGTAATTTGGATACTTTAAAATAAGTTCCTTAAGCCTCTTTGCATACCTGGATGGTTTCTCTATTTGAAGAATCTGTACTTCAAGGAAACCGGTTCCCGGGAACTGTGGCACTTCTTCTTTCAATTTGTTGAATTCGATTTTTGCAGATTTTAAATTTTTGTCTATCAATTCGTAGATATCGATAAACCTAATTTTCAACTCATTTGAGACGGCCTGATCTCCAGGCTCTAGGCCTAATAATTCAGCAGGGATTTCATCTTCGGAAATATCTACATACAATTCTTCATATAATTCGTCACAGTATTGATCGTAAAGATCCTTGTCTATAAGGTCGTTGACAATTGAATTGACAAGAGAGATAAATTGCTGGCTGTTTTCTGTTGTGTATTTTTCAAGTGATGCATAAAGACGAAGGAAGAGTACCTTTTTTTCACCGAGGGTCATGCCTGTAAATTCATCTTCCTCATCGAATTCATCCTCATCAAATTCGTTGTCATAATCTTCAAAGTCTTCATCCTCAGTAATTATCGTATAATTATCCTTTCCTGCTGTTTTTTCCAGCTTTGAAATTATTTGCTTCATTTTTGTTTCGGTGTCAAAAGGTCCTCTCACGTAAGCCGGGTTTCCATCCTTTCCACATTCAATTTCCATAAACTCAATGTCTTCATTGTCCTCTTCGAGCATATATTGGGTGATGGAGGTATAATCTTTGTGAGGCGCGAAACCGAATTCTTCGGCAAACTCGATTCCTGCAAGTATGATGTTGTGAACCAATGCATAATCAACATGTTTCAAAGTGGTTTTTTCTTTAATCGCATTCAGTTGCTCCCGGTATTCCTGTGGAGAACTGTTAAAAATATAGTGGGTGTCTTTCACTCCGAGGCAGAGGAGATCTATCAAGTAAAAACAACTGGTGATATTGCCATTAGTGTGTTTTCGGGCAATAGAAACATTGGCCAGGCCCGATTCTTTCCAACCGGAATTTATTGTGCACTCATGAATAGACAGGCTCCGTGCTTTTTTTCGGATATAGTTTTCAGGACTTAACATTTGGATTACTTTGCCACCGTTATTTTTTGCCATGTTTCTGTGAATAGAATTTATTTGGATAAAGGTAAAATGATTTTGAAAAGAAGAAAAAAAAATCGACAATCTTCTCGGTTTTAATGTTTCAATTCCACGATGGTTCGATTGGGAGTTACCCTGCCTTTGATTGCTATACTCATTTTGATGTTTCAATTCCACGATGGTTCGATTGGGAGCCTAAATTGGTAACAGTGATTGTGTTTTCCCCGCCTGGTTTCAATTCCACGATGGTTCGATTGGGAGCTGCGATTGAAGAAATGGTTTTAACTTCTGTCTCGTTGTTTCAATTCCACGATGGTTCGATTGGGAGTTGGGCAATTGGTAGCCCAGCAGACTGTAAATCTGGTTTCAATTCCACGATGGTTCGATTGGGAGTACTAATCCAGCTAATTGTTTGTGCGTCTGCCAAGTTTCAATTCCACGATGGTTCGATTGGGAGATGTTTGAGCCACTGAAGGAAATTGCCCTAAAGTAGTTTCAATTCCACGATGGTTCGATTGGGAGGACTTAGCAACAGATCATCAGTGGAGTTGGTGACTGGTTTCAATTCCACGATGGTTCGATTGGGAGGCCGCCCTGGGCCACTCCATCGGGGGGGTGACTGCGTTTCAATTCCACGATGGTTCGATTGGGAGGGACGGGAAGTATATTTTTTACATTATCGTTGCCGTGTTTCAATTCCACGATGGTTCGATTGGGAGCGCGTTACAGGCGTTTTGGCGAGACTTCAACTCATGGTTTCAATTCCACGATGGTTCGATTGGGAGACTGAAGGATATTTTATATCACTTGCCCCGTCCGGTTTCAATTCCACGATGGTTCGATTGGGAGGACAATCCGAACCGAGGCTGAATGTTTTGTCAACTTCGTTTCAATTCCACGATGGTTCGATTGGGAGACGGAATTTGCGCCAATGCCATCGGTGCAAGCGCAAGTTTCAATTCCACGATGGTTCGATTGGGAGTAGAGGCCGGAACCGAAACCCGTGCACCAATTCAGTGTTTCAATTCCACGATGGTTCGATTGGGAGAAGGCACTCAATTCACTTGCAGCCCTCTGAAATTCCGTTTCAATTCCACGATGGTTCGATTGGGAGGGCAATCCATGTAATCAAAAGAGCATTTTCATTCGGGTTTCAATTCCACGATGGTTCGATTGGGAGTAATTAACTTATTGATTATTAATTAGTTATCAAAAGTTTCAATTCCACGATGGTTCGATTGGGAGGGTTTGAACTTGCGGCACGGTCACGCGCCAGGCAACGTTTCAATTCCACGATGGTTCGATTGGGAGTCAAATGCGGCTAGCAATTTGTCTGACGGAATGGGGTTTCAATTCCACGATGGTTCGATTGGGAGTGAGATTTTGGAGCTTCAAAAACTGCTCTTTTACCGTCGTTTCAATTCCACGATGGTTCGATTGGGAGGGACGCCTAAGCAAATAGTTATCCTGGGAACCAAGTTTCAATTCCACGATGGTTCGATTGGGAGGTTCAGGGACTACATTAAATCACAGCCGCGAATATGTTTCAATTCCACGATGGTTCGATTGGGAGCTAAAACTACCACACTGGCAAACATTTCAGACCTAGTTTCAATTCCACGATGGTTCGATTGGGAGAAGTGGCTGAAATTTGCGCGCGGCTGGGTATAAGCCGTTTCAATTCCACGATGGTTCGATTGGGAGGTTACCAATATTTATCTTTTGATACCACATGTAAATGTTTCAATTCCACGATGGTTCGATTGGGAGGAACCGGTAAACCTTTTGCGCCTAAACACAATCCGGTTTCAATTCCACGATGGTTCGATTGGGAGATCCATCCGTACAGGTGCAGGGTTCAGCTTCTGTGTTTCAATTCCACGATGGTTCGATTGGGAGGTCTGTAGCAGTTCCCAATGTCCCTGAAATCATATCAGTTTCAATTCCACGATGGTTCGATTGGGAGCTCTTGTTGCCTGTCTTTTTGCTTCAGCTTCCTGACGTTTCAATTCCACGATGGTTCGATTGGGAGTAATCCTTCTCTGTCTTTATGATCTACCTGTATTTTGTTTCAATTCCACGATGGTTCGATTGGGAGAACAATACAAGGCAATGGCCGAGGCCGGCAAATCAAGTTTCAATTCCACGATGGTTCGATTGGGAGGAAGAGTGTGCAAGGGTTATGATGAAACATTTGGGAAAGTTTCAATTCCACGATGGTTCGATTGGGAGCAGATAGTAGGTTTTGTTTCCGGCTGAGGTTTTTAGTTTCAATTCCACGATGGTTCGATTGGGAGGTATCCTGAATTATTTGTACTGTCGTTATCTAATGTTTCAATTCCACGATGGTTCGATTGGGAGTTTAATTCCCACCCCTTTGAATCTGCTTCCGTTTCGTTTCAATTCCACGATGGTTCGATTGGGAGCATCTGTTCGTTGTATTATTGATGTTGACACTACTAAGTTTCAATTCCACGATGGTTCGATTGGGAGGGATTATCAAATTGAAGGAGAAGAAATAACTATTTCCGGTTTCAATTCCACGATGGTTCGATTGGGAGCATGTCCATAATGGCAAAACCGCCCGAAAGTGCGAAGTTTCAATTCCACGATGGTTCGATTGGGAGCAATTTCAATCGGTTGGCATCATTACTGCTTTGTTGTTTCAATTCCACGATGGTTCGATTGGGAGTCCGGTGCAGCACTGGTAACCGAACCAACATACATGTTTCAATTCCACGATGGTTCGATTGGGAGTTCACTTTGTGACCCCTCTAATATTTCGCTTTCATGTTTCAATTCCACGATGGTTCGATTGGGAGTAAGTTAACATCAGTTATCCAAATATCCCCGCCTATCGTTTCAATTCCACGATGGTTCGATTGGGAGGAAGAGAACAAACGACTAAAAGCCGATATTGAGATATGTTTCAATTCCACGATGGTTCGATTGGGAGGCAGATTTTCGGTCATTATGTTCACAGGGGTTTGCATGTTTCAATTCCACGATGGTTCGATTGGGAGTTTGCAGGGAGCCTATTTGCAGGGAGCCTATTTGGTTTCAATTCCACGATGGTTCGATTGGGAGACAAAAAACAGTTGAATACTTTAACGTTAATAATAGTTTCAATTCCACGATGGTTCGATTGGGAGCAATTTCAATCGGTTGGCATCATTACTGCTTTGTTGTTTCAATTCCACGATGGTTCGATTGGGAGACCTAACCCCCAAGTGACTGTATCGGTAAGATATGTTTCAATTCCACGATGGTTCGATTGGGAGTTTTTTGAAAAGTTCCGTAGTTAATCTATCTCTGGTTTCAATTCCACGATGGTTCGATTGGGAGACTACATCACAAAGAGATGCCGCATCGCCTGAAAAGGTTTCAATTCCACGATGGTTCGATTGGGAGATCTTTCAAAAAGCGATTGCAATGCTTTTGTGAAAGTTTCAATTCCACGATGGTTCGATTGGGAGATCTTTCAAAAAGCGATTGCAATGCTTTTGTGAAAGTTTCAATTCCACGATGGTTCGATTGGGAGTCGTTCGACGACTCAAAAAAAAAGGTTCATCTTCAATGGATTAACTTTGATAAAAATAGCATTTTTAGCTGAAAAAATTGTCGATCATTCAAAAAGTAATTTTCCCCGTAGATCGACAATAATGCGTAATGAGTTCATCTTAAGGATGTCAAAGAACATTATTCTTTTTGGGAATAATAAATTCCCGTCAGTTTTTGCATTTTCCTCTTTAATCGACAACTTCGATTACAAAAATGTATCGAGATTTTGACGTTCGTGTCCAACGATTTCCTTGTCCAACCATTTCTCTTGCCTGGTTTTAAAAACGATCAGGCTATCCGTCTCTTCGTCCATAATACACAAAGCCTTCTGCTTCAATTCAAGCAGTTTTACTTCCGTAATTTCCCCTTCGAATACCGAATTTTGTATCCAGTTCAGGTATTTACGGCAAAGTTTCAGCATTTTACCGACACGCTTCTGTCCCACATCATACATGGCAATTACATACATTACCACCACATTTTAAAGGGTTTGTACTCTTCAATATCAAGAATATGCTTTTGTAGCTTGTAACATTCGAGCTTTATAAGATGTTTATAACTTACCGACCTATTTAAAGTGCGGTGGTTAATGGTCTCTTCCAACCTGTCTTCCACAGCCTGTACGAATGTTTTCTTCCCATTCGGTCTTAGGATAACACGGTTCAGGTTCTCTTCAAAGTGGTCGGTCCGGATCATCTTCTTGTTCATCACTTTAAATATTACCCTGTCAACCAGCAAGGGTTTGAAAATCTCGGCCAAATCGAGCGACAGTGAAAATCGCCGCTCTCCGGGCTCATGCAGGAAACTTATGGTTGGGTTCAGTTGTGTCTGGTGAATAGCCTTTAGGCACTGGCTGTAGCACATCATGTTACCAAACGAAATGAGTGCGTTCACTTCGTTTTGCGGTGGCCGGTAACTTCGTCCATCCATGCTGAAATCGTTAATGATTAATTCGAAGGCTTCATAATAGTTTTTACGGATATTCCCTTCTATCCCCATTAATTCATCAACCGCCGTTGTTTCAGGAATTTTGTTCATTAAATCTTCCATAAGGCAAATAATTGGTTCCAGATCCTTGCCTCGGCTGTTGTAGTATTTCAGGTTCTTGACCATGTTAAAACTTGCTCCATCCAGAATTCGATGCGCCAGGTCGATCCTTCTTTTTTTATTCTGTTGAAGCTTCACCTGGGAAATTAACATCTTTCCCGAAATAAGTGCTTCGCGCGGCATAAACGAGCCAGTATAGTTTTCGTAGTAATCGAAAAAATGAATCGGAATTTGTTCTTGTCCAAGAAAATTATACAAAGCTGAATTGGCATCCAGGTTTCCGAAACAGTAAAGCTCACCCACATTTTCGACAGGCAGGAAACGGGGGGCCTCTTCATGGCCATTTTCATCGTAGGGTGTAAATTTAAGGGTGTTGTCCTTGCGTTGCAGACGCCCCGGATTAAATAGGTAATAGCTCTTCTTCATGAATTTTTACTCCTTTACTTTAAGTTGTTTCCTCACCGCTCCAGCAAAAGTCAAAATAGCTGCAATTTTTGCACCGTGATTTTTGGATACGCTCAGGGCAATGCTCATCCTGAACAAGATTTTTAATTTTAATCAGCATTTCCCGGATTGCTTCCCTGTCGGGAATGGTCAATAACACCTCGTCGATCTTGTGTAAACGTGGATATTCGAGTAATCCGGTTACACCTTCGACGCCGTTTTGTTCCAAGACGTACAGATAATACTTCACTTGCCATTCATGGGCATCCTCGTGCTTATCCGACTTTTTGATTTCGTGGACCACCTTGTTTTTCGGATCAAAGTAGTCTATTTTGATGCCATCCAGTTCAATTTCCTGGTATTTTTCACTACGACGGGGGTAGGAGGTTTCGTGTAGTAATTTCCCCTCATAAACCAGATCGGATGTCGATTCCATGTTGATACCTGTGGCAAACAACCAAAGTTTGCGATGACAGATGAGATAATAGTTAAAATGCGTCCCGGTGATCATTCAAATAGATTTTCAGTTTCTTCATTGTCAACAAATTGATCATGCAAATATTTGAAGTTTGCTTCGTTGTCGAACCAACCAATAACAGTGTCCCGTTGCAATTTAGTTGGCTTTACCGAAATGCAGGTCAGGTACGACGACCATGGGTAGTCCATCGCGTTTTCAGTAAATTTATGGTGGACGGGGTTATGGTGAATATACAAAACCATATGTTTAAAATAAGTTTTATCGGCAATCTCTTTTCGTTGGAAGGGGCGTTCAAAAAGGGAGCCATGGCGATCTGTGCGGGTATTGAGATATTTGCTGTAAGCATTAAACAGATGGGAGAAATGAAGATGGGCCTTGGGGATTTTGTGGTTTTGGACGCTGTCAGGTGCTGCACACGCTGACAGGTCGCACGTTGATTGGTCTGACAGGCAGATGGTTTCCCATTTATGTTCTTCAAACCTGACAGCGTCGACAGACCTGTCAGCGTTTGAATACTTGTAAACAACATCCTCCCTAACCCTTACAAGCAGATGAAAATGGTTCGGCATCAACACCCATGCATATGTATCGGCCACTGGTGATATGTATTTATCGTACAATTCCAGGAAGTGTTCATAGTTTGCTGGTTCCCGGAACAGGTTGCAACTGTTGATCCCGCGGTTGTAGATGTGGTAAAATTTGCCGGGATATAAAGGGATTTGAGGATCGGACATTGCGCCTTTATTTAAAGGTTATATTTGTAAACCGTGAATGTTTAATCATCTTGGGATGAAGGAAAATCTTCGTTGATCAAAGTTTCCCAAACAGATTCTTCCAACCTTCTCTGTTTAAACGCGAACCACTGTTCCCTGTATTTAGAGGATTCTACCAGACCTTTGAAATTTGCAAAGGGCCTTCGGTTACTCAGAGCATTGATCAACCTCTTTGTTAGGTTTTTATCGTCAACCTCACCTATGAAACTTTCCATAATGCCAAACGATTCCGACGATTCGGGCGGCTCTACCGTAATGCACTTTTTCCACTTCTTGTGATGAAGATTTAAATCTTTCCCACTCACGCCGGTAAGCATTTTGTATTCGTGCGGATCTTCTACCATCATCCTCGGAACATCTTCCATTTCGAAGGTATCCGGGTTGACAAAACAAACAAGTCCGCAGTCAATGTTTTCGGCTATCCTGCGCACCAACTCCCGGTGTTTTTCGGGAATAACGATGGTTTCATCGGGCTCTTCGTATATCTCTTCGAGCAGAAAATCCAGGATCTGCTGAAGCTTTTTCGCATCCTCTTTCACCGAATGAAGTATCGGAAGGATTTGGTTTAACAATTGATCGGTTTTCATATCGCATCGTTTATTTTTGAAGCGAAAAGTTAAGCATAATATTCGTAAAACAAATCACCAATGTCGTCGGCAAATCCATAACCGCAAGGTTTCGAATATTTTACACACTCCTTGCAACGGGTCTTGAATTGTTCCAATAGGTTGTGTTTTTGCAGAAATTTCAAGGCAAGTTCAAAGTTGGTTGCAGCACTAGTGTAGTATTGCTCCCACATGTCGCCGAATTCGTACGTAAATTTACACGCCATTTCCGGTAGTGTCAGCATCAGATCGCCTAACAACTCTGGCGATGGGTTCAGGCCTCTAAAGTCGGAAATAGCCTTTTTTGCCACAGAAAAACGGGTTTTGGCCTCGATGTATTTTCCCTTGGGATAGAACTCGTTGACGATAATGGCTTTGTACTTCTCGAATTGTTCCTTTTCATCCGGGTCGAGGAGGTACTCGAGGTATTCTTTTGCTGG
>JALOCD010000086.1 GCA_023228025.1 Prolixibacteraceae bacterium
TAGAAAATCGATTGGCAGGATGATCCGGTTGATGCTAAAAAGTTGCCAACAACTTCCTGGTAAGGTTGTATTGGTTGGAAACACGGTAATGCAAAGGATTTTCTGTGGCAAAGACATCACACCGCTTTCATGCTACCCCTTCCAGGTGGATGACCTTGGATTGTCTGTATTAACTCCCGCGGAGATAGGCTGGGATTTTTTAAGCGGAGCCATCATTCAATTTTATCCCTCCATCGGAAGTTTTGTCGGGAGTGATATCCTGGCGGGGATAGCCGCAACAGGCTTGCACAGGAATCCGCAATTCACGGCTTTGATTGATCTTGGCACAAATGGTGAGATTGTGGTTGGAAACAGGGACAAAATCATCTGCACCTCTACGGCTGCCGGTCCTGCTTTTGAGGGAAGCAACCTATCCATGGGAATGCGGGCGGTAACCGGGGCCATCTCTTCCATCCAACTGGTTAACAACAAGATGGTCCCATCGGTCATTGGGAAGACCTCACCGAAAGGAATATGTGGGAGCGCGCTGATTGATGCCATTGCCATCCTGCTTCAGCAGAAATTGATCGGTATTTTTGGAGAGATACATTCAAGAGAGGAGAGTATTCCAATTGTTGGTCCCATACGGATAACACAGAAAGATGTCTATGAATTTCTGTTGGCAAAGGCAGCCATCGCCTCCGGTATAACCATATTGTCAAGAAACCTGGGGATAGAACCTTCTGATATTCATGAATTTTATATTGCCGGTGGCTTTGGTAATTACATCAGGCTAGAACATCTTCTTGCAACAGGAATGGTCGAAACGTCGGAGGAAAAGATTCACAAAATGGGAAATACAGCGCTCATCGGGGCTAAGATGTTTCTCTTTGGTAACGGGGAACTTGCCAGCGAAATTCTTGGTAAGGCAAGCCATGTGAACCTTGAGGGATTCCCTGAATTTCAGGATATCTATATCAGTAAGATGGTTCTTGGGTGAACATATTTTTATGATAAAAAAGTGGACATATTGTACCACAAATTTACATTCCTAATAAAGTCCAACAGTTTGTGATTAGCATTATCAAATACTGAAGGTTACAGATTTATTTCATTAAATTTGAAGTTCATAATTTTCAACGGACTAAATCCTCCCAAAAAATGAAACGAGTCACCCAGTTTATTATTCTGATCATTGTGGCATTGATCGCCATCTACACCCAGATGCCCGTTGTCGCATTTGGCTTTCAGGGATTCCCGGCTCTGATAGGCGGGCTTACTTTACTATGGGTCCTCATGAACCTCCGCATGGTTCCTCAGGTAACCAACGAGATGCAGGCATTACAGCTGTTGACAAAGATGGCTGTCCCCAAATGGATTTTTATCGCTCTGCTCTGCTACATGACGGTTGTTCCTGCTATAACCTCCTGGTCACTTTTGCGGTGGAACGACTACCGTGGGATGATTGGCAATGTTGAGATTGGCGAAAACCTCTCCAATCACATGGCGCCCATCTCTATCAACAAAATACGCGTGGTTGATGAATCCCTGGCCAATCTTTTGGGAGATAAAGTCCTAGGGGCCCAACCTGCATTGGGTAGTCAGGTAAGGCTTGGAACATTTGTCATTCAAAAAGTCCGCAATGATCTCTATTGGGTGGCACCATTGCTTCACTCAGGTTTCTTTAAATGGAACAAAAACAGCGAAGGCACCAATGGCTATGTGATGGTCAATGCCTGTAATGAGCGGGATGTCAAACTGGTACAGGAGGTGAACGGCCACAAGGCCATGATCAAATATCAATCCGAAGCCTATTTTGGCGATTTCCTGGAAAGGCATCTCTATTTCAATGGATATTTTAATACCGGACTGACGGATTACACTTTTGAGATTGACGATGATGGCGTTCCCTATTGGGTGGTTACCAAATACAAAAAAACGATCGGGTTCTATGGAGACAATGCGGATGGAGTCGTAGTGATCAACACTGAAACCGGGAAATGCACGGAGTATACGATCGATCAGGCACCGGCCTGGATAGACAGGATCCAACCCGACAAGTTCATCGAAGAACAGCTCAACGACTGGGGCAATTTCGTGAAGGGATTTTGGAATTTCTCCAACGAGAACAAACTTCAGGTTACTCAGAAACTCTCCCTGGTTTACGGTGAGGACAACAGATCATACTGGTATACAGGTCTCACCTCAGTTGGCGCTGACGAAGCGACAGTTGGATTTGTATTGGTCGACACCCGTTCCAAGAAAGCAATCTGGTACAAGCAAAGTGGGGCCACAGAATTTGCCGCTCAGAATTCGGCCATGGGCAAGGTACAGGAAAAAAGATACACCTCTTCCCTCCCGATCCCATATAACATCAACAACATCCCAACCTACATGATGACCCTGAAAGACAATGGCGGATTGGTCAAGATGTTTGCCATGGTGGCCATCGAGGATTATACCATTGTTGGAGTTGGAAACACGCTGGTAGAGACGCTGATGGCTTACAAAAATGCATACAACATGGCCGGGAACAAGATCAATCCAAAAAATGTGACCAAAAAGATGCTGCTGAAAACGGTGGTCAGCCGCATTCAGTCGGACATCAAAAACGGCAACAGTTTCTACTATTTTACCGTAGCCGGAATGAACAACATCTTTATCGGCTCCTCCCAGATCTCGAACGAAATGCCGGTAACGATGGCCGGCGACAGCATCCAGATCAGCTTTGACAATGACACTAGCGGGTTGATAGATATTTCGGCGTTTAAGAATACGAGTTTGGGGAAGAAGTGAAATGGATTGAAATAGATAGAAACAAATAGAAACAAATAGAAACAAATAGAAACAAATAGAAACAAATAGAAACAAATAGAAACAAATAGAAACAAATAGAAATAGATTGAAATAGATTGAAATAGATTGAAATAGATTGAAATAGATTGACAATGGCTTTTGGCCACAAATCCTTTGATGATACTGATTTCGATGGATAGAAAATTGACCCATGCCGATCTGCTTGGTTTAAAACGATGGAATACTCCCACCATCTACAACGGTTGGGAGCAGATCACCCGTCACAACAGCGCCCGTGACGGGTTTAACCTGGAACCTGTTACCGATTACATGCCGCAGATGGGGCCCATGGTGGGATATGCCGTCACGGTAGTAATTGAACCAAGCAACCCTGAACATCCGCGAACAAATCCGGAGGGGTGGGAACAATACCGGGCATATATGGCCTCTGTTCCGGGTCCAAAGATTGTGGCGGTCCAGGACCTGGACAAACCAACGATGTATGGCGCTTTTTGGGGAGAGGTAAACAGCAACATTCACAAAGCGCTGGGTTGCGTTGGCACCATCACGGATGGAGGAATCCGGGATACCGATGAGATGAACAACACCGGGTTTAAGGCCCTGGCGCGTGGTCTTTGTGTCGGCCATGCCAACAGTTTTCCGGTTCGGTGGAACTGTCCGGTGACGGTTTTTGGCAGGGAGATATTGCCCGGACAACTGGTTCATGCCGACAAGCACGGATTTTTGGTGATACCCGATGAGGATCAGGAGAAACTGCTGGATGCGGCTATCTTCATGGATGCCAACGAGTGCAAAACCATAATTCAATCGGCCCGAAGTTCGTGGGGCAAAAATACTGCCGTTGTACTCTCTGAATTCAACGAAGCGGTCAAGGCCTTTGGGAAAGCTGTCAAAGAAAAGTTTGGGAAAAAAGGAGAATGGTAATCCTCTGTTGACGGATATAACCAAGGGGTTCGAGAGATTGTCAAATAAAACTGACGGGGTGACTCAGAATGACCCCGTAAGTTTTATTTATAATTAAAATCTACCATTGCTTTCATGACTCCATCCCTGTATTCAGAAACCAGGTCAAATGCCTCTTTGGTCCGTGAGAATGGAAACCGGTGTGTAGCCATATTTCCGATCGCAATCTTCCCGGAAGTCAACAATTCCAATGTTTCTTCCAATGCATGGTTTTGCCGTCTCACATTCTGGACACAAATCTCTTTATGCCGCATCTGATCAACAGGAAAACTCCATCGGTCAAATTCCGGGATACCGATGACCATCAGTTTCCCGCCAGGTTTTAATAATTCCACGGCCTGGTCGATCGCCTCCTGCTTGCCGCAACATTCGAAAACCACGTCGAGCAGCAATGGTTCTTTCGTTTTTATCCCTGTTACAACATCCTCCTTACCAGGATTTCCGGTATAAACAGCCCCACCCTTTTTGGCAATCCGAAGCCTTTCATCCACCAGGTCAGTCACAAAAATATTTGTAGCCCCTTTGGCCATGGCCGACAAAAGGACGCTCATCCCGATAGGGCCGAACCCCAAAATCCCAATGGAGGCATTTTTAAGTAGAATAGACTGATTAACAGCATACAAACCAATAGCAAGAGGCTCACTGATGGCTGCCTCGGTGTAGGAAAGTCGATCTGAAATTGGAAAACAGCTGGTCTCCGGCATAACCAAAAATTCGGTCAAACAGCCATCTGCCTGGCCCGGGCATCCCAAAAAACGAAGTTTCCGGCAGGTATGCGGACGACCAACTTCACATTGGTCGCATTGACCACATGGCATGGCCGGCTCAATGGCAATTCGGTCGCCTGGCTTTACGCGGGATACCGCTGATCCAACCTCCACCACTTCTCCGGCGCCTTCATGGCCTACCGGGAAGGGATATTGCACCACCTGACTTCCAATTTTGCCTTTGGTGTAGTAATGGACATCCGACCCGCAGACGCCGACGACTTTCATTGCAATCAGCACATCCGTATTTGCCTTTATTTCAGGCATCGGGAGTTCACGCATCTCCATTTGTCGGATGCCAGTCAGTACCATTGCTTTCATATCGGCTGTGTTTGAGGATTCATATTCTTCTACCAAAGATAGATAATCACTGTATAATTCATAGCCATGAGTTTTTACGAATTCTTCAGATTCGAAAACCTTATTTTTATCAAGCAATCTTAGTAGAAAACAGGAATGTTGAGGGATACCCGCCCGCGTATAATATAGTGCCGGAAATCAGAATTTCGGGATCGGGCGAAATTAACAAATCAGGTGAAACGAATTCTTCGAATAAGGTAATAAGGTTTGGATAACTCTTTTCACTCTGTTATTCTACTAAGATTACCTGAAAAAATAAGGTTAGACAAATCTTTGTTTTGTACAACGAACAAATCGATTCAATCATGCTGCCATGAGCAAGTAGAAACAATATAATCAATCACTAACTATCTGATTATATGATTTCTATTGATTCTTCAATTCGTTTTGAAGGATCAAGTAAATCTCTTCATAGCTCCTGGCATCCATCAAATGTACCCGCAGTTTAGCGGCATCGGTAAAATCGTTTGTGTAGATTTTGTAAAACCGTTTCAGGATATTGATGCTTTTCCCACTGCCCCAGATTTTCTCAAAAAGCTGTGTATGAAACAGCAATCGGGATAACTTCTCCTCTTTTTGCGGAATAGGATGGTTTGGCTGGAAGATCCAGGGATTGTGAAAAATTCCACGTCCCACCATGATACCATCCAGACCATATTTTTCGGTAAGTTCAACTCCTTGTGCGACGGAATTAACATCCCCGTTCCCCAGGAAGATGGTTTCGGGGCTCAAGCGGTTCCTGATAGCTACTCCCTTGCCAATTTCTTCCCAGCTTGCCAGGCCATCCGATTGTTGCTTCTGCGTCCGTCCATGAAGGACAACCGCGGCGGGCCTGGTCTCCATGATCGAAGTCATCCACCTCTCCGTTTCGTGTATCCGTATGCCCGTTCTGGTTTTCACGGAGACAGGCAGATAGGTGGCCTCTTTCGTAGCCAGGATGATCTCTTTGGCCTGTTCAGGCTGATCAATCAACGCCGAACAGCATCCATTCTTTACTACCTTCTTCACCGGGCACCCCATGTTGACATCAATCCCGTCAAATTCAAATTCCTCTGTGATCTCCCGGGCAATTTTATGAAACAGCTCCGGATTTTTTCCCCAGATCTGAGCCACCAGTTTGATGTTCTTCTGCTTCAGAAGCGTTCGTTCTGATTCGCTGACAAGCAACCTGTGCGCGACATTCTTCTTCCCAACCGGGTGATTGAGCCCGTCGACCGAGGCAAATTCGGTGTAAAGCACCTGCAGATAGTTCGGGTCTGCCATTCCGGCAACAACTTCGCGAAAAACGGTATCCGTCACATCCTCCATCGGAGCGAGTGCGAAGAAGGGCTTTGGAAGCTGTTGCCAAAAATTGGACATTACTTTAAGATCGCTATTTTATCAGGAAGCACGTTTTCCTCCTTTGCGGCAAGATAGGGAAAATAGATATTGCATATCCACTGCTGCATCTTGCAAATATTGTTTTCTTTAAAAGGGGGAATCGGCTTGCTATCGTTCATTTTCTATGTAGTACGGATTTCGAGATATATACCTGATCCAATTGATCCGAATCCTTGTATTGTTTTCGCAGTTCATTTAGTTTGCGGTGAAGCTCTTCTTGAATGCCAGAATAATCAGGGTCGTTGTAGACACTTTTCATTTCGTGCGGATCTTTCTCAAGATCATAGAGTTCCCACTCGTCCAGATCATAATAAAAGTGAATCAGTTTATATCTTTCTGTCCGAATGCCGTAATGGCGCTTCACTTTGTGTTCGCCCGGAAACTCATAGTAATGGTAATAAATGGCATCGTGCCAATTGACCCGTTTGCCTGCCACCAACTTTTTGAATGAGACTCCCTGCATATCTTTTGGGGCCTCTACTCCGGCATAATCAAGAAAAGTTGGCGCAAAATCAAGGTTTTGAACCATTTTCTCCACAACTGAACCGGCTTTAATCTCTTTAGGATATCTCATCAAAATTGGAGTCCGTAATGATTCTTCGTACATAAACCGTTTGTCGAACCAACCGTGTTCACCTAGATAGAATCCCTGATCTGAGGTATAGACCACGATGGTATTCTCTGTGAGACCGTTCTTATCAAGATAATCCAAGACCTGCCCAACCCCATCGTCGACTGATTGAACACATTTCAGGTAATCCCGGATGTACCGTTGGTACTTCCATTTCGCCAACGCCCTTCCGGTCGGTTTGATTTTCAAAAATGCCTCATTCCGGGGATTGTACGCATTTCGCCAGGCCTTTAGCTGAGCTTCATTCATACGTTTCAATTGTGGGGCAAGGTTGGTTGGGGCGCCAGTATAAGGGTCGTTTTCGAATTTCATGTCATGGCCCCACATCATGTCTTTTACAATACCCATCTCCTGGGTGTGGGATGCAGTCCCACGGCCATCGAAATTATCAAAGAAATTATCAGGAAAAGGAAATTCCCGGTCTTCGAACAAATTCATGTATTTTTCTTCAGGTAACCAGTTTCGGTGAGGGGCTTTCTGATGGTACAACAGGCAAAAAGGTTGGGATTTATCCCGTTTTTTATTCAGCCAGTCAAGGGCAATTTGGGTGGTTATGGTGGTAACATAACCTTCAATACGTTTCTTTACACCATTCTCAATAAAATCGGGATTATAATATACACCTTGCCCGGGCAGTACATTCCAGTAGTTAAATCCCTGAGGGTCCCCTTCGAGATGTATTTTACCAATCAGGGCTGTCTGATATCCGTTTTGCTGAAGTATTTTGGCAAAATTTTGTTGATTCCAGTTAAAAGGCAACCTGTTATCTACTTTTCCGTTGAGGTGACTGAACTTCCCCGTGAGCATGGTGGCCCTGCTCGGAGCGCAGATGGAATTGGTGACAAACCCTTTCTTGAAAATCGCCCCTTCTTTTGCCAGACGATCAATGTTGGGCGTTTGGTTTAATCCGGTTCCATATGCGCTGATAGCCTGATAGGCGTGGTCGTCGCTCATGATAAACAGGATATTGGGCCGTTCGCTCTTCTTCGCAAATCCAGTAGAACTGAGCAACAAAGCAGCAGCTCCAACATAAACTTTGGTCATATTTTTCATTTTAGATAATAATCGCGTAAAAACCAATATTTATTGTACTTTCCCGGCAACTCTAAGGGTTTTTCCCTGATTGCCGGTCAGATCGTCCCCCAGATCTTCCATGGCCTCTGCTGCAATATTTTTAAGTTCTTTTACAACTTCAGGATAGAATTCCTTGACATCATATTGCTCTCCATGATCTCGGCGCAAGTCATACAATCCTTCATCAACCCCTTTTACTACGCTGCAGATTTCATGATTTCCCTCAGCATTTTATATGCGCTTAAGTTGATGAAACCTTGGATATTTTCTTGTGTTAGTTCACCGTAATTTTGAGGAGAATTGTTGATGATATAATCCATATAAAGTTTGTCCATCATTCCTTTTATCACCAAGTCATAAACCTGCTTTTCGTCTTGGTTGAGATTGTTTTTTATCGTTGTTTTCAGATCATTCTCTTTTTGAAGAGCTTGCAAATAATTCTCTACAACGGCCACGCTCTCAGGAGAAACTCTCGATTTAAATTGCAGGTTAATCGCCATTACAACCTCCTGTACGGTAACCATAGGCCTGACGTTGGTAATGCTCCCCCCATGCTGACCACCCCGGTTACCTCCTCCTTCACCATCGCCATCTTCGGGTTCCTGGACTCCTTCGCCTATTTTTTCAATATCGAACGATTTCAGTTTCACTCTTTCAATCTCCTTTTCCAATTCTTCAGCGCTCATGGTCGGATCGAGTTTCTTGTAAAGCAGTGTAGCGAAAATATTGAAGTCAATCAATATCTTATCCTTTACACGCAATCTGAATAACGACTTGATATAAGCGAACAATCTGACATACCTCGCCAACAATGTTCTAAATTCCAATCGTTTCTCCAAATCACATTTTGCTTCAAGGATTCCTTTTGTTGCTGTAAGCAGAGCTGACAGCGGCGCTATATCCTGCGCATTTTCGCTGCTGAAAAAACGAGTACAATTTTCAATGTCTTCGAGGGTAAATATTCCTCTCTTTAAAAGTTCGTCCTTGATCTTAAACAGATCATCCGGATTGGCCTCCTTATGGCTCTCCACATGGTGCTGATATTTGCGAAAGGCTTTAATGATATTGTCGTAGGAATTTGTAAAATCTACTGTCAGGGTGTCAATTTTTTTACCGGGATAAATACGGTTAAGGCGACTGATGGTTTGCACGGCATTACGGTCCTGCAATGCCTTATCCAGGAACATTGTATGGAGCATTTTCTCATCAAACCCTACCTGGAATTTATTGGCTACAATCAGGAACCGAATTTGATCATTCTCTTTAAAACAATCTTCGATTTTGACTGATCCCGGATTGTTTGGACGGTTCATCTCGATTTCGGAATAGAATATACCATCGTGATTCATTTGTCCACTGAATGCAACCAGGGTTTTCCATTTTAACCCTCGTTTTTTCAGCTCTTCATCCAGATATAGCTTGTATTTAACCGCACACAACCTGCTTGAGGTAACCACCATTGATTTTGCTTTGCCTTCAATTTTACCGGCTGTCTTGTCCTTAAAGATGGAGACAATAATTTTACATTTTTCTTTGATCACCTCATCGTCCTCATAGGCTTTCAGTTTCAATGCCCTGTAAACTTGCAATACAGGGTACTCGTTCTGCCTGTGATCATCAGGCAATTTGTAATTGAGCTCGTAGAGTGTTTCGTAGGTGATGATGTTTTTAGCTACATCCAGGATGTATCCTTCGGCGATGGCTTCATCCATGCTATAGACATCAAAAGGTTGTCCCTCTTTCCCAAAGTGCTGCAGGGTTTGATCGCTTGGCGTGGCAGTTAGCGCGATAAAGCAGAGGTTTGGAAATTCCTTCTTCGAAATTTCATCAATCATTTCTTCCTGTTCGTCGTCGACCTCTTCCATTGTTTGATGGATGGTTTGCCCGGTGGCTTCGTCAAAATAATCCACCATTTTTTCATGCAGTTTGCCTTCCTGGTTGGTGTGGGCCTCGTCGATGATGAAACAGATCCTCTTTCCCGATTGGTCGGTCAAATCTTTCAGGAAGGAGAATTTATGCAGGATGGTAACAATCACCGGGGAATTTACGGGTATTTCGATGTTTCTGTAATTGGGTAGTCGTTCACCCAACGCCAAACGTACATCATTGCTGGTTTTGCAATAACCTACCACACCGGTTTGTCCGATGGCACTGAGGAAGTCTTTGCTGATTTGATCGTCGAGATTGATGCGATGGGTCAGAATGATGATGTGATCGAACAGGTTCTGGTTTTTGATGTGCAGGTTTCGCAGGTTCTGCACGAGCCAGACGATGGTATTGCTCTTTCCGCTGCCTGCACTGTGCTGAATAAGGTACCGAAGATTGAGCATTTTCCTTTTCTTGAAATGCTCAGTGATATCTTCGTAAATACGTTTGACGCAACGTTGCTGGTGGTAGCGCGGGAAGATCCAGTTGTCGTGCGTTCCGTATAAATACTTTTCAATGAAATTCAAAATGCTATCTGGCATCAGGATTTCGTTGTACAGGTATTGTACGGCATATTCATTCGGATCGTCCGGCTTTTTGTTGAGCAATCCGGTGTTAAATTCCCTGAAATCGTCTTTGGTGGGCGGTTTGCTGAAAGTGGTGGCAATCTTTGCCTTTTCGTCATCGGCTGCGATGTGCACAAAAGCATGGGAGAAAATCCTCCGGTCAATGTCGCGTTGACAAAATTGTTTGACCGCATCGTTGACGTTTTGGCCGGCAAGGGTGTGCTTCAGCTCCACCGTGATGATAGCGAATCCATTCAGGCAAATCACGATGTCGATACTTTGACGTTCATCTTCCTGTTGCCGGGCATTGGCCGCACTGGTGAAATGGTACTGGCGGATTACACTGAACAGGTTCTTCTTGTAATTGGCCTCCTGTTTGGGGTTGTTGGCAGTTTCCGGTTTGAAACAGACCAAATCCAAATGGTGTTGGCTATTGACTTTCAACCCGTCGCGCAACAATTGGAACATGGGTTTGATTTGTAGCTCCGCGTTGATTATTTTGCCCAGCTCTTTCTTCCATTCGTAACCCAATTCGGCTTTTACCACCTTCAAATTATCGGACTGGGTATCTTTCCAGAACTGTTCCAACCGGTCCCAATGGATACAGTTTTCCTTGTCTACCGTGATTTCGCTATCGCGGTAAATTTGGTACTCCCATTTGGTGTCTAACTGGTGGCAAAAATGGTTTTCAAACTCTTTTTCCCAATCACGGCGTGGTTGTCTCATTGGTCTGAATTATGAATTGTTGATTTCAGGATTCACGACTTAAATTATAAATATCTGTTTCAATCAATTGTTTCAACATAGTTGGGTTTGGCAGTTCCAGCATGTACTTACGTTAGAAATTCCTGACACTGTCAGGAATTTTGTACTTTCCTGAAAACCATTTCGTTGCAATATTCCTGACACTGTCGGGAAAAAGTGGGGGTAAGTGCTGTAAAAATCACGGAACAGATACAATTGAGATTCTGACATGCCTTTGATATGCCGGAGGCGGGCTGCCAGTTCCTTCATGGCTTTGGCACCGTATTGTGCGCGGTCGCTGCCATTTTGCTCGTACTCTACTATGTACCTGCCAGCAAACCAGTTGCGTACCGTGAGCATCTGGTTTACCTGCTGCACAGCCTTTTCTTGCGTTTGCCGATGGAGGTTACCAATGGCATCGGCAAGGAGTTGTAGGTTAAATTCAACCATCATGCAGATACTTTAATTTTACCGGTTACGGCTTCGTATATCTTGATTTTTCGAAGTTCTTGGAGTTTTTCGATTTGTTCTTCAATATTTTTGATGAGTTTATCAATTTCGTTAGTTCTTCTTTCCAAATGGTTAGAAATTATTTCTTGCTCATTTTTAGGTGGTAAAATGATTTTCATATCACCTAATGTAGTTGAACTAATTGCCGGATAACTTACTCCTTCTGAATATGCAATTACTCTTTCAACAACAATTTGGCTTGTCATTTGATAGAATAAATATTTGGCATCAAATAAATTTTCAAATGCATCAATCACTGCAAAACCAGTTGAAGCAATTATATTTGCGTCAGGATTTTGAAGGAATGCGATTGCCCGTAAGTATGTTCTTACTGTAGAGAGTATAATGCTATTGTGTCTTAGCTTTCTTCTTGCCCTACTTGGGGCTTCAGAAAAAGTCATTTCTTGTAATTCAATAAACTCCCCATTAGAACTTACATTGCCTATATCGATGTATTTAAGTTCATAATCAGGAGAAGTCTTTTCATTAATGACCTCTTGATTTATATAAGTTACATTTTTAAGTCTTTTGACTTCCCAGTGCTTCGGAATTTTACCCAACCAATCAATTCCACTGTCTTTGAGTTCAACATCTGGATTTAATCCTTTAGTGACGGCATTGTTTATTTCAATTTGCCGCAGTTCCTTGAGTTTGGTTGCCTGGACTTTTTTGTTGGTGATAAGGCGGTCGAGCTTTTGGGTTTCGGCATTAAGGAAGTTCGCGATAGTGAGTTGTTCGTCTGTTGGTGGGACAACAATTCTTACACCTGATAATTCTTCTATCGTTAATTTTGGTTGAGCTGAGCCAGTAATAAATACCGTGAAATCTATGTTCTCTAAAAAATATATGTAATAATCAATACTGCCATTAATTGGTTTTAGAATATGTGCATGATTATTTACCCAAAATTTACCTGATGCTTTGAAGGCAAGCGGTGAATTTCTATCCAATAAGTTCGCACCATCTTCTCCAATAAGTATATAATCGCCATCAAATAAATACCTATCGACTTTATCAATTACACCTGAAGCTCCGTAATAGTCATAAATATTCTCTAAGTCAGCACGTTCTTCGCTACTTAAAGGGATTCTGATATTGTTGTAAAAATTTAAATACCTTTTTAAATGCTTTACTTTCCAATGCTCCGGCACCTCCCCAATCCACTCAATCCCGCTAGGTTTATATTTTTCGTATTTGCTCATTTCAACTTTTTCAGGTTACAGTTTTGGAGCAGTGATTTCATTTGGGTGATGGCAATTTTATTGAGTTGGGTTAGCCTTTCGCATTGAGGCAGCCCCTGATGAATTAATACCGCGTTGATGCTTTCCATGTTCGAAAGCACGACCAATTGTTCTATACTCGCCTCATCCCGTATGTTGCCTTCCATATTCGGATTGGCATCACGCCATTGTTTGGCTGTCGTTCCAAACAAAGCCATGTTTAACATGTCGGCTTCGTTGGCATATACAAAATTTATTTGATTTAAGTTCAGTTCTTTGGGTATCAGTTTCTCTTTTATGGCATCGGTGTGTATGTGATAGTTTCCTTTTGCCTTAGTCCGTTCAATCCATTGACCCACAGACATAATAAACCGGTTCACTCCGGCTTCATTTTCAATTACCCCAAATTCGGTGTAATTAAAATCCTGATTGTTGATTTTCTCCCATATGCCAATGTATTCAATGGTGTTTTTGTTGGTAACCCATTTGCCAATTAACCCACTGCCTTCGATAAATCCGGCAGTCATATCGGTCAGACTGATAAAATCAGTTTGGTTGTTCGTTAAAACAGTAATACTGGTTTCCTTTACTTGTATTTTCCTTTCTTTAGCCATTATCGGATTCAATTATAGCTTAATGCCTAATTCCTGCATTAAAGCAAGATTTTCTTTTTCCAGCTCCGCCATCTCATTCACCACTTTGGCTTGTTCGCGCAAGGGTTGGTACACATAAAAATGTTTGGTAAAAGGAATTTCATAGCCCTTTTCCTCTTTGGTAATTACCCATTTCTTTTCGACCTCCTTTTTGAGGAAGGCATCTTTGTCTTCCTTCCAGGGAATGTATTCGGTGTCTTTTACAATTTTGGGCACTTTAATCGTGGCCTTGTATCCGATTTTATTGCCTTCCAAGGTTTTGCGAATGGTGATAGTAAGGTCTGCCGTATTGTTTTTGGTTACCAATTCACTTTTGGGGTCAAGGTTAAAGGTAAATTCGCCTTCATTCCCCTTCTTGTCTCTCAGTGCAGCCATTCGTTTTTTGTCATCAGCTGATTTGACGATCAGAAGTTCGTCCAATTTGTTTAGGGCCACCGTAACCTCTTTTTCAACGGTGATTGGGTTGCCCTCCTCGTCGGTCTCTTCCAAATCCAGAAACACCTTTCGGAAGGCGAAATCGGACCATTCAAAGATCTTGCTGTAAGGTCCGGGTTCAAATGCTTTGTGAATGCCGATGATTTGTTTGATCTGGTCGTTGGCTTCCACATATCTTTCATTGTCACCGCTGCCCTCAATTCCATTGTGAATCCGTCGGCGTTTGTTTCCCAAACTGCGTTTCATCGGCCTCCAGAAATCGACAGCATTGATGAGTTGAATTTTCCCCCGGCGATTTTTTGGTTTGTTATTTCGGATGAGCCAAATGTAAGTGGCAATACCGGTGTTGTAAAACAATTCGGAAGGCAGTGCAACAATGGTTTCGAGCCAGTCGTTCTCCAAAATATATCTTCTTATTTCGCTTTCGCCACTTCCTGCGTCGCCACTAAAGAGAGGCGAACCGTTGTGAACTATGGCAATGGCAGAACCGCCCAATTCGGCAGGTTTCATTTTGCTGATCATGTGCAGGGTAAACAGCAACTGTCCGTCGCTGCTCCGGGGCTGGCCCACATCGAACCGGCCATTGCTGGCATTCATCACCTTCTTTTGGATTTTCTTCCAGCTCTTGCCATACGGCGGATTGGAAAGCATGAAGTCGAACTGTTCACCAGCAGTTCCATCCTCGTAAAGGGTGTCGCCTTTGGTAATAAAAGCGGTTTCTCCTTTCAACAACAGGTCGGCTTGTGCCACTGCCCAGGTTTTGTCGTTTACCTCCTGTCCGTACAAACGGACTTCCGCGTTGGGATTGATCTTTTCTTCTATGAACTCTTTGGCGGCGGTGAGCATTCCGCCACTGCCACAGGCAGGGTCATAGATAGTTACCAGCTCGCCGTCTTTGATGGCCTTTTCGTCCATGTCGAGCATATGCGTCATCAGGTCGATCACTTCACGCGGGGAATAGTGTTCTCCTGCTTCGGCATTGTTGGCTTCCGAAAATTTGCGGACCAATTCTTCGAAAACGTAGCCCATTTTGATGTTGCTCACCTTTAGCGGGCTAAGATCAATCTCAGAAAAGTCCTTTATCAGTGTGTATAGAATTTTCTCCTCTGCCAGTTTATTGATATGCGAGCGGATGCCTGACCGGTCTATGATGATTTTGATGTTGTCGGTATAGCCGTTGAGGTAGCTGATGAAATTGTTTTTGATACTACTTTCACCTTCGGCGGCCAACGACTTCAAAGTGTAATTGCTTGTATTGTTAAACTTTATTTCGTGTAGTACTTTGCTGTTTAATATCTGTAATTGCGTTTCACTGTTTACTTTTGCCAACTGGGTTTCGAGTAGTTTTTTCAGCTCTTCCGTTTTGGCAATCAGGACGCCTTCAATTCTGCGGATCAGTACCATTGGGTAAATGATATCGGGGTACTCTGTACGTTGGAAAATGTCTCTCAGGACGTCATTGGCGGTATTCCAGATCAGGGCAACTTCACTGGATATTTCGGTGTCTCTTTTCATTCAATCGATTCGGTTTATTTATGATCAAAGTTATCAATTTTGGCGGGTCGGTAGGCATGATAACTGTTCTTTTGTGGTTGTTAACTATTCGAAATACACAGAAATTCTACCCTCTTGCATGTGAATTTGATTTAACTATGATAGATTTGATAGATGTTTAGGCAGCAATAAATTTACAAATAATATTGAATATCAATATTGTAATAGAAATAATTTATCGCCCAAATAGTTTTGTTGAATGTGGTAAAATTGTAAATCCGAACCTTTGCCTAATATCCTTCCGCAAAAAAGCCACCCGGGTTTCCGGATGGCTTTTTATAAATCAATAAGATTTGACTATTTGGTTTTTAAAAGTACCATAAGATTCTGATCCATTCGCGGGCTTAGCCAACAACCTCCACCGGAATATCTTTATTGACATTCTTACTACCGATTAATGCATAGAACAACAAGTAGGCAAGACATATAAATATCACCCAATAACTTGATGCATAAGTAGTAAGATCGGCAATCTTACCCTGAAGGAGTGGTAAAATTCCACCGCCGCAAACCATCACCATAAAGATACCTGAAGCCGCCTCAGTATATTTACCCAATCCTTCAACGGCAAGGTTAAAGATACCACCCCACATCACCGACGTACACAATCCGCAAAAGATCAGGAACATAATTCCAATTGGGACATTGGCAAGACCAAATGAGATATTGGACTGAAATACAGGCATACTAACGGTAGTAGTTACTGGTAAAAAGATGGCCAGTGAAACAAATACCAAACCAAGTATGGACACAGCAGAAAGCATCACTTTACTTGTGAATCTTGAAGCAAAGGAGGCTCCTAAAATACGGCCTATCATCATCAGGAACCAATAAGTTCCCACAACAGACCCGGCAACTGTGGCATTGATCTGCAGACCGCCATTGGCTATATCAGAAGTCATAAATAGGTTGGCAGTACTCGGTATTCCGATTTCAATTCCGACATATACAAATATGGCAATTGCCCCAAAAATAAAATGGCGGAACGAAAGCGGACTATGTTCATGTTTAACCTTTGATTTACCTACCAAGCGGGGTTCCGGAATATTCATGATATAAAGAACAACGAAAACGATGGCAAAGATTCCCATTGCCATGAAAAGCGCCGGATTTGCCTTGTCGATTGTGCGCTCAGCAGCATTGGCTCCCATCAGGTAACCTACCAGGACCGGAACAATTGTTGCGGCGACTGAATTTAAAGATCCTCCTGTCTGAATAAGCTGATTGCCTTTTTTGCCACCGCCTCCAAGGGTGTTCAACATCGGATTAACAACCGTATTTAGCATACACATTGAGAATCCGGATATGAACGCACCTGTAAGGTAGATCACGAAACTCCCGAGCTGACCTGAAAGGTATTGAACCGCAACACCGGTGAATCCAACTACAACGGCAATTAACGCTGTCTTTTTATAACCAATCCGTTCGAGCAATATTCCGGCAGGAATACCCATGAAGGCATAGGCGATAAAATTTGCGAAAAAGCCTAACTGGGACAAGAAGTTAGATGCCCCGAATTGTTTTGCGACAATTACACCCATCGGACTTGGAAGCCCGGTCACGAATGCAATCATAAAGAAAAGGGCGAACATCATTGCTATGGGCAATGCATAATTTTTGGTTTGTGTCATAATGTAATTTGTTTGGGATAATTAGTTTAATGATTTTTATAGAGGATAAATGGCTGGAAAAATAGCCATTTTTTAGAATATTTTTTTACCTCCATCGCCAATTTCAGCAACATAGAATACTGGTGTCAATCCGGTTTTCTCCTTGTATTTTTCCCCAACCTGGGAAATGAAAGTATCCACCGCTTCATCCTTGACGAGACTTACTGTGCATCCTCCGAAGCCGCCACCTGTCATCCGGGTGCCGATGACTCCTTTGATTTTGCGTCCCTCTTCAACCATGGTATCCAGTTCGAATCCGGTTACTTCATAATCATCGCGCAAAGAGTCGTGGGAGCCATTCATCAGTTCGCCAAACCTTACCAGATTACCGGCTTTCAGCTCTTTGACGGCGTCTTCAGTCCGTTTGATCTCGCTTACCACGTGACGGGCCCTTTTGCGAACAGTCACATTTTCGATCTTGTCCTCAACTTTAAGAAAATCTTCCCAGGAAATTTCGCCCAATGCGGAGATTTGTTTGAAAGGTTGAATGGCTTTAACAGCTGCCTGGCACTCGGCCACTCTTTCGTTGTATTTCCCGGAATCCAGTTTGTGCGGACTGTTGGTATTGCTGATCACGATTTTAACACCCTCGAGTTTTACGGGTACCAAATCATAAGAGAGGGTATCACAATTCAGGAAGATGGCATGATCTTTCTTGCCCATGGCAGATGCAAACTGATCCATGATACCACAATTGACCAGTGCAAATTCATGTTCTGCCTTTTGTCCCATTTTGGCCAGTTCTACCTTATCGATTCCAAAACCAAACTGGTCATTGATCACGACACCGGTAACAACCTCAAGTGCAGCAGAAGAAGAGAGGCCAGCTCCGGTTGGAACATCACCATAGAATAACATGTCCGCGCCCGAATCGAAGGTAAGCCCTTTTTTCATAAATTGTGCAAAAACACCGATGGGGTAGTTCACCCACTCCTTCCCAATGGCTTTGTTTAGATCTTCGACCTTTACTTCTGCTTCAAAGGGCAGGTCCATTGAAGCAAAACGTACACTTTTCCTTTTTGTTTTACGGATAAGGCAATAGATTCCAAAGCTCAATGCGCACGGGAATACGAATCCCCCATTGTAATCCGTGTGTTCACCTATCAGGTTGACACGTCCCGGAGAGAAATAACCGCTGATTTCTCCTTCACCATACTTCTCAATAAACTTTGATTTAAGCTGTTCGATTGTCATTTTTTATTCAATTAATTTGATTACGGCAGATTTGGGAAACAAATATAAACTAATAAAAGGATAAAGGAAAAAGGATAAAGGATAAAGTAGGGGACTCCGGAAATTAGGACGGCGGAGGTGAGAGATAAGAGATGAGAGATGAGAGATGAGAAAAACGTAAATCTTGATTGCGGCGTACTTTATCCTTTATCCTTTTCCCTTTATCCTTTATAATCCCCCCAATCCCATTAATCCAACAAATCTAAAAAGAAGGTCCCCGGCTCAATGAAGAACCGGGGACCAGTTTAACAGGGCGGCGACCTACTCTCCCACTTTCGCAGTACCATTGGCGCTGACGGGCTTAACTTCTCTGTTCGGAATGGGAAGAGGTGGAACCCCGTCGCTATTGCCACCTTAAT
>JALOCD010000088.1 GCA_023228025.1 Prolixibacteraceae bacterium
ACAAATCCTTGTTTTGAACTAAAAAAGGGTTTACGAAAAAGAAAAGGGCAAAATTGAAAGATTTTAGCTCTAAAATTTGTTTTTCAACATAGAAGGACACAAAAATTAGAAAATTATAGCTATTGGCCAATGGCTAACAACCAATAGCCAATAGCAAGAAGAAGCATTTGAATGGTTAATTCTCCGGTTTACAAAAAAATAGTCGTCAAAGTTGGAAGCAATGTGCTAACCCAGGAGGATGGGATGTTGAATATCTTACGGATGACGCATGTTGTGGAACAGATTGCCCAACTGAAGAAGGAAGGGGTGCAGGTGATCCTGGTCACATCAGGCGCCGTGGCAGCAGGCCGTGCGGAAGTTGATCCGGTTAAAAAACTGGATCCTGTTTCCAGCCGGCAGTTGTGGTCGGCCGTTGGTCAGGTGAAACTGATCAACCGATACGCAGATTTGTTCCAGAAACAGGGCGTTATCTGTGCACAGGTGCTGACAACCAAGGAGAATTTTGGCGACAGGCTCCACTACCTGAACATGCGCAACTGCATGCAGACTTTGCTGGAAAACGATGTAGTTCCCGTTGTCAATGAGAATGATACCATCTCGGTGACCGAGCTGATGTTTACCGACAATGATGAGCTTTCCGGATTGATCGCTTCGATGATGGACATGGAAGCCCTTGTAATTCTCTCCAATGTTGATGGCGTTTACACCTCGGCTCCCGATCAACCAGGAAGTGAGCTAATCACCTCCATCCATCCGCACCAAAACAGTGGAAAGATCTCCATCTCAGCCAAAAAATCTAATTTTGGCAGGGGTGGCATGCTGACAAAATACCACATTGCGGCCAAACTAGCCGGACAGGGCATCTCTGTTTTTATTGCGAATGGGTTCAGGGAGAAGATATTGATAGATATCTTGCATGGATTAAATCACTCTCCGTGTACCCATTTTCTGCCCTCATCCAAGAAATCAAGTGGAGTTAGGAAGTGGCTCTCCCATTCAGACGACTTTGCCCGCGGCGAGGTAGTGATCAACGAAGGCGCTTGTGCCGCTTTGCTTTCCGATAGGGCTGTAAGCCTATTAATGATTGGCATCTCGTCGGTCTCCGGCTATTTCAAAGATGGCGATATTGTGCGGATCAAAGACAGCGATGGAAAATTACTTGGCCTTGGGAAGGCCTCTTACTCCTCCGACGAAACCATGGAGGAGAAGGGTGGAAAGAAGACCAAACCATTTATTCACTACGATTATCTTTACTTGATTTGATGGAAACGAATTTGACAAAATGTTTTGAGTCAGCTTTACAGGCAAGCCGGGAACTGGTAAAATTGTCACCCGGGCAAATCAACGGATTGCTGCTCAAACTGGCTGATGCTGCAGAAGCATCTGCTGATCGTATATTGATCGAAAATAAAAAGGATCTCGATCGGATGGATCCCGCCGACCCAAAATATGACCGGCTGAAACTGACCAAAGCAAGGATTGAGGCAATTGCATCGGATATCAGAAATGTGGCGGCCTTACCTTCACCGCTAGGGAGAATATTATTTCAGGAACAGTTGCCAAACGGACTCCGTCTGAAAAGAATCAGCGTACCATTCGGGGTGATCGGCATTATTTTTGAAGCCCGCCCCAATGTTACATTCGATGTATTTTCTTTATGCATCAAATCGGGAAATGCTGTGATATTAAAGGGCGGAAGTGATGCTTCCTGTTCGAACGAGGCCATCGCCGGATTAATCAGGGAGGTCCTTGCATCTTTGGAGGTTGATGTCAACGCATTGACTTTGCTTCCACCATCGCGCGAAGCCACTACAGCATTGCTCCAGGCACGGGGTTATGTCGACCTGATTATTCCCAGAGGGAGCCAGGCATTGATCGACCATGTCCGCGAACATGCTAAAATTCCTGTTATCGAGACAGGCGCAGGTATCTGCCATACCTATTTTGATGCCGATGGTGACCTTGAAGTTGGAAGAAAGGTGGTTCACAATGCAAAAACGCGCAGGGTGAGCGTCTGTAATTCGCTTGATTGCCTGATCATGCACAAAGACCGTATGGCTGATTTGCCATACCTGGTCGGTTTGATGCCGGCCAATGAGGTTGAGATCTTTGCAGATCCCGACGCTTTCAAAGCCTTATCAGGAAATTATCCCGCCCATTTGTTGCATCCGGCGAACGATGAATCCTTTGGAACTGAATTCCTCTCTTACAAAATGGCCGTAAAAACCGTATCTTCGTTAGGGGAGGCGCTTGAGCATATCGCGCATTACGGTTCAAAACATAGTGAGGCGATCATCTCAGCCAACAGGAAAACCCTGGACGAATTTTTGCTATCTGTCGATGCGGCAGCCGTTTATGCCAATGCCAGTACCGCTTTCACCGATGGCGCTCAATTTGGATTAGGAGCAGAAATTGGTATCAGTACCCAAAAACTGCATGCACGTGGACCCATGGCGCTTGAGGAGATTACTACTTACAAGTGGGTGGTAGAAGGGGAGGGGCAGATACGGAAGTAAGGATAAAGGATAAAGGATAAAGGATAAAGTACAAAGGGCCCTTCGACAAGCTAAGGGACCGGCGCACGGGAAGATGAGAGGATGAGAAAATGGGACTATGAGACCTCTTTTTTCTGGTTGTCGGTTTGTTTGTATTTCTCTGTGTGACTCTGTGCTTCTCTGTGCAACTCTGTGTAATATTTGAAAATAGAAAATTTAAAATCGAAAATATAGTTATGCGTCACTTTACATCAGTTTACGATATTCCCGACCTGAAAAAGGCGGTCGAAATGGCCCGGGAGATCAAGAAAAATCCATATGGCTACCAACATCTTGGTAAAAATAAAACGATGGTTTTGATCTTCTTCGACTCAAGTTTGCGTACCAGGTTAAGTACCCAGAAGGCTGCCATGAACCTGGGTATGAATACCATGGTTTTGAATGTCAGTCAGGATGGCTGGTCGCTGGAAACCGAACTGGGCGTAGTTATGGACGGCGACAAACCGGAGCACCTCCGCGAAGCCATTCCGGTTATCGGGACTTACTGCGATGTGATAGGCGTCAGGGCTTTTGCCCGTTTTGAAAGCAAAGAGGATGATTACAGGGAGAAAATCCTGCAGCAGTTCATCGATTTTGCCGGCGTACCCGTTGTCAGCATGGAGGCCGCCACGCGACATCCTTTACAGAGTTTTGCCGACCTGATCACCATCGAGGAGTTCAAGACAAAACCAAAACCGAAGGTGGTACTCACCTGGGCGCCCCATCCAAAAGCGTTGCCGCAGGCCGTTCCCAACTCTTTTGTAGAGTGGATGCGCCAAACCGACTATGAACTGGTGGTAACCCATCCGGAAGGGTATGAGCTGGCGCCCGAATTTATGGGTGACCTGAAAGTAGAATACGATCAGAACAAAGCCTTCGAAGGGGCAGATTTTATCTATGCAAAAAACTGGTCGGCCTACGGAGAGTACGGAAAGATCCTTTCAAAAGACATGAATTGGACCGTTACCATGGAAAAAATGAAGCTGACCAACAATGCCAGATTCATGCATTGCCTGCCTGTGAGGAGAAATATGATCGTGACAGACGAAGTTTTGGACAGTGATCGTTCCATTGTGGTGCAGGAAGCAGAAAATCGTGTATATTCGGCACAGACTGTTTTAAAAATGATATTGGAGAAATTGGTATGAGTGATCGTCTGACAATCATCAAAGTAGGTGGAAATGTGGTAGAGGAGGAAGCCTCATTAAAATCCTTGCTGAAAGATTTTTCCAGGGTGGCCGGGTATAAAATTTTGGTTCACGGTGGAGGTAAATCTGCCAATATTCTTTCTGAGAAACTTGGATTGGCGAGTAAAAAAGTGGATGGTCGCAGAATTACGGATGCCGAGACACTGAAGGTGGTGACCATGGTTTATGCCGGATTGGTCAACAAAAACATTGTTGCCGGCTTGCAGGCTTTGGGCAACAATTCCATCGGACTTACCGGTGCAGATCTGGACATGATCCGTGCCGGAAAGCGTCCTGTCGGTGAAATTGATTACGGGTATGTTGGCGATATTAAAACAGTCAACTACCAGGCCCTGAAGGAACTGCTGGATTCCGGCGCTGTACCGGTATTGGCGCCGATCACCCACGATGGTCATGGTCAGTTGCTCAATACCAACGCTGATACCATTGCTTCCGAAGTAGCCGCGGCCATGTGTTTCGATTATGAAGTACGCCTGATTTTCTGTTTTGAGAAGAGTGGTGTGCTGATGAATGAAGATGATGAGAAATCGCTCGTCAATGAAATAAATCCTGAACTCTTCGCACAATTAAAGCACGACGGCATTGTTTCCGGAGGTATGATCCCGAAACTATCGGATGGATTTGCCGCCCTTCAT
This sequence comes from Prolixibacteraceae bacterium, assembly GCA_023228025.1. GTDB lineage: Bacteria > Bacteroidota > Bacteroidia > Bacteroidales > Prolixibacteraceae > CAINVV01. The sequence continues at coordinate 4,378 of JALOCD010000088.1, forward strand.
CGTGGTGTTAAGGAGGTGGTCATCACCAATCCTGCCGGGATTTCCGAGGGGTTGAGGGGAACCAGGTTGGTTTTGGACAAGTGACTAAAGTGAACTAAAGTGACTAGAGTGACTAAAGTTATGGACTCCGAACTATTTATGCCAGTGGCGTAAGTACTTTATTAACTTTAGTCACTTTAGTTCACTTTAGTCACTTGTCTCCATTAAAAACAATTGTAATTTATGCAGCAAATGAATCCAGTCTATATAGAAGATTCCATTGCCCTCCTGCGTGCCATGATCCGCATTCCCTCCCTCAGCCGGGAGGAGAAGGATGTTGCGGATTTGGTCGAGCAAAAGCTTACTTCCTGGGGTTACCAACCCTACCGGGAGAGTAACAATGTATGGATTCGCTCTTCTCAGTGGAAAGAGGGGCTGCCAACCATTGTGCTGAATTCCCATGTGGATACGGTGCGTCCTGCCAAAGCGTGGAGTTACGATCCCTTTGGCGCTTCCGAGGAGGATGGAAAATTGATTGGGCTGGGCAGCAACGATGCCGGGGCTTCTGTGGTAGCGCTTCTCAGCGCTTTCAGGCATCTGGAACAAAAGCCTCAACCCTACAACCTGATCTTTTGCGCAAGTGCTGAAGAGGAAATTTCAGGATTGAATGGTGTTGCCTCAGTATTGAAGCATTTCGGAAAACTTAATCTGGCAGTAGTCGGTGAACCTACCGGGATGCAAATGGCCGTCGCGGAGAAAGGATTGATCGTACTCGACTGTGAAGCCAAAGGGAAGTTGGGGCACGCTGCCCGCAACGAAGGAGAGAACGCGATCTACAAGGCAATGGCCGATATTAAGATACTGACTAAGTTGTCATTGCCGAAGAAATCGGAAAAGCTGGGACCGGTAAAGATTACGGTTACCCAGATTGAGGCTGGTTCCCAGCACAATGTTGTTCCTGATTCCTGCAAATTCGTGGCAGATGTTAGGACCAACGAATGTTATTCCAACGAGGAGGTGTACCAAATCATTGCTAAAACCATCGGATCTGAAGTAACCCCACGTTCGTTCCGATTAAACTCCTCCGGTATCCCATTGGATCATCCATTGGTACAAAGAGGAATCACGTTGGGATTGGCGCCGTATGGTTCTCCCACAACCTCAGATCAGGCGGTTATTCCCTGCACCTCGATTAAGATCGGTCCCGGCGAATCTGCCCGCTCGCATACGGCAGATGAATTCATTTATTTGGATGAAATCCGTAAAGGGGTGGAGATTTATGTGAAGTTGCTGGATCAATTGCAGGTCTAAAAAATTACGATAGAACGATTGTAGAGACGCACGGCCGTGCGTCTTCACAATCACCATGATAATTTGTTGAGAGACGCACAGCCGTGCGTCTCTACGCGCCCCTATTTAATTTAGATGCAGATCGTCCTCTTCTTCGGATTCCTCTTCCGAATCATCATTTCCGAACGGATCATCCCCATTGATGATTTTGGTAAAATTATCCGGTATTTTTTGCGCTTCAGGAACATACGGGAATACATCGATGATGGGGCTTTCCGTGATCCCGCCAATTTCGAAATCGGCCATCATCCCTTTCATCGCTTCGATTACCTGATCATACGCAGCTTTAACATTGTCTGAAAAGACCAGCACAAACTGACTGACCCTCTTCTCTTTGCCACTCTCTTCATCGAAAGTGATGAAGGTGACCTTTGCCTTGTACCAGCGGTCACCCACCTCAGAAGGGATGATCTCAGCCAGCTTCGTTTTGGATATTCTTGTAACCGTAAATTCACCACTGACCATCGAGACCAACTCTTTGTAGATACGCGTTTCTGCCTCGGTAAAGGAAACCGCATCCAGTAGGTAGGTCTCGCTCACTTTCTTTTCACGGCCATCTTCCCCCATCTTGGAGTATTTTGCCGTGCATTCAAACCAGGTATTCATGTTTTATATTTATTTGTGTGATTATTAAATGGATGCAGAAGGATAAAGGATAAAGTTTAAAGGATAAAGGGAAGAACGCGTTGATCGGAATTGTTGCAAATTCCATAACTCATATCTCATAACTCATACCTCATACCTTAACTCTACTCCCCCCTTTATCCTTTTAACTTTATCCTTTATCCTTTTGATTTAAAACCTTGTCAATTTCAGCCTTAATCATGGCGCCCCAAATCTTGTACCCCTCCCGGTTGAGGTGAAGGTGATCGTCCCTGAAGAGTTCGTTCCGGGGTTCCCCTTTTTCGTTCAGGAAGCTTTGGGCTGTTTCGATGAAATAGAGGTTTTTCTGCTTGTGGCACAGGGCTTTCAACAAGGCATTGTTCTCCTTGATCAACGGCCATTTTTTCCAACGGCTCTGGGATGGCGTAATTTCGATAAGGAAAACCGGCTGTTTCCTGTACTTGGCGCGGATGGTTTTGACGATTTTCCGGAAGGTGGCGGCGCTCTCTTTCGGGCTCAGGTCGTTGGGGGAACCGGTGATGTCGTTGGCTATAAAAATGACAACCGCCCTGAATTGATGCGGATAGACAATCCGCTCGGCGTATTGCGCAACAGCCGGTGAGTCGGATCCGCCAAATCCCCGTTGAATGATGGGGTAGGGCGCCATCTCCTCCTTGATGGTGCTCCATAACCGGATACTTGAACTTCCCACAAAGAGCAGCGAATTATCCGAATATTTCTCAGTCTGGTTGAGCTTGTCGAAAGCGGCCATTTCAGCTTCCCATTTGGCCCCAACCTCTACCTTGTTTTTTTGGGCGATGCAGGAGGAGATGAAAATCAGCGAGGCGAAAATCAGCGTCGTTAATCTGAGCGTGTAGACAGTTCTTTTCATATTCAATCTTTTCAATGTTACATTATTATCCAAAATCTTAGTGACACCTTCGTGTCTTGGTGTCTTTGTGGCAAGGAAAAATATAGCCACCAAGTCACAAAGGCACTAAGGTTTCACAAAGGAGTATTTAAACTATTTCTGGTTCAAAGGGGAAATCTTGATTTTTCTTCCCCTCGATTCAGAGAGGAAATGTAAGGAATTTAAACGATTTCTCCATAAAGGTCAAACGCTTCGGCATCAGTAATTTTCACCTGATAAAAAGTGCCAACCACCAGATTTTTCCCGCTGACAAGTACCTCGCCATCCACCTCCGGTGAGTCGTATTCAGTACGTCCGACGAAGTGGTCTCCCTCTTTACGGTCGATCAATACTTTGAGAACCGACCCGATTTTTTGTTGGTTAATCTCAAGTGCAATCTCCTGCTGAATGGCCATGATCTCTTCTGTACGGGCTAGTTTTACCTCCTGAGGAATGTTATCGTCATAGGTTTCCCCGGCAAAGGTGTCCTCCTCGTGGGAGTAGGAGAAAACGCCAAGTCGTTCGAACCGCATATTGCGCACAAACTGTTTCAGCTCCTCAAAATCATCTTCTGTCTCGCCGGGATGGCCAACCAGCAGGGTCGTACGGATATGGATACCGGGCACCTCCTCCCTGATCCTATTGATCAGGGCAATAGTCCCGGCTTTGTTAATGTTCCTGCACATCAACTTCAGTACATTATCGCTGCAGTGCTGCAAGGCGATATCGAGGTATCGGGCAACATTGGCTTTCTCCCGCATCACCGGCAGGAGATCATATGGGAATTTGGTCGGGTAGGCATAATGCAGCTTGATCCATTCAATACCCGGGATCGCGGCCAGTCTTTCGGTCAGTTCGGCCAGTTTTTGTGTTTTGTAAAGATCAACGCCATAATTGGAGAGGTCCTGCGCAATTACCAGCAATTCCTTGACCCCTTTTTCGGCCAGAGCAGTAGCTTCCAGTACCAATTCATCCATCGGAACGGAGCGATGTATTCCGGTCATTCTTGGGATGGCGCAGTATGAACATTGCCGGTTGCACCCCTCCGAAATTTTGAGGTAGGCGTAATGGGCCGGAGTGGTTTGGTATCTCTGGTGCGAAAGGCTCATGCGGTATTCGGCCTTGAGGTCCTCCACCATCTTTTTGACCTGGAATTTTCCGTAGAAGCCGTCAACTTCCGGTATTTCCCTGATCAGGTCATCTTTGTACCTTTCTGTCAAACAGCCAAATACGAATATCTTGTCGATTTCTCCCCTGTTTTTTGCATCTGCAAACTCGAGAATTGTATTGATTGACTCCTCCTTGGCATCCAGAATAAAACCGCAGGTGTTGATAGCCACCATCCGCGAATCGGCAACTCCTCCGTCATGAACCACCTTGTACCCATTGGCCTTCATCTGCGACAGAAAAAGCTCCGAATCCACCAGGTTCTTGGAGCAGCCCATTGTGACGACATTGATTGATTTGGCCATGATTCAAAGAAAGTTGAAAGTTGAGAGTTGAGAACTGAGAAGATGAGAATGTGCGAGCACTTTTAATCAGCTAATCAGCACATCATCACATCAATAAATCATTTAAACAGCGAATCCACAAATTCAGTCCGCTGGAAGATCTGCAGGTCATCCAAACCTTCGCCGATGCCAATGTATTTCACTGGAATTTTGAACTGATCTGAGATGCCGATTACCACACCGCCTTTGGCCGTTCCGTCCAGTTTGGTAAGGGCCAGTGCGGTTACTTCGGTAGCCAGGGTAAATTGTTTGGCCTGTTCGAAGGCATTCTGTCCGGTAGAACCGTCCAAAACCAGCAAAACTTCATCCGGTGTATCCGGAAATACCTTCTGCATCACCTTCTTGACCTTCGACAGCTCGTTCATCAGGTTGATCTTGTTGTGCAGCCGGCCTGCCGTATCGATGATGACCACATCCGCTCCCGATGCTTTGGCCGAAAGGAGGGTATCGTAAGCCACAGAAGCCGGATCGGATCCCATCTGTTGTTTCACAATAGGAACTCCAACCCGGTCGGCCCAGATCTGTAACTGATCGATGGCAGCGGCCCTGAAGGTGTCGGCAGCACCAAGTATAACCGTCTTGCCTGCCCCCTTGAACTGATATGCCAGCTTGCCGATGGTGGTGGTTTTGCCTACGCCATTGACACCAACAACAAGGATGACATAAGGATTTCCGGATTTTGGAAGATCAAAGTCCGCAACTTCGAATGAGTTGTTTTCGGCCAGCAGGGCGGCGATCTCGCTTCGCAGGATGCCATTCAGTTCCGAGGTGCCGACATATTTGTCGCGCGCAACCCGTTTTTCAATTCTTTCAATGATTTTGAGGGTCGTATTGACACCAACATCCGATGAGATCAGAATCTCTTCCAGGCTATCCAGGACCTCTTCGTCCACCTTGGTTTTGCCGATGACAGCGCGTGAAAGTTTGGAGAAAACGCTCTCTTTGGTCTTTTCGAGACCTTTGTCAAGACTCTCTTTTTTCGATTTTGTAAAGCTGAAGATACCCATGGATCAGATTGTTGCGTGTTGTGATAAAGATAGAAACAAAACCAAAGTAAAATGAGGGGATGGATTTTGAAGTGGGTAAAAAAAGAAAGCTCTCATCATACCTGACGAAAGCTCACTTCTAATCTCTTGAAATTCGAATTATTTTTTGGCAAAATAATCTTTTACCAATTCGTTGGGAACGATCTCCTCAACAAATGTGTAGGCACCGGATTTTTCCGATTTAACCATTTTGATAACCTTGGAATAAGCTTTCCCGGCACCTTTCTGAAGTGATGCAACTACTTTCTTTGCCATAACTCAATTATTTTATTTCGCGGTGTACGGTGACACGCTTCAAAATTGGATTGTATTTCTTTAGTTCGAGGCGCTCCGGTGTATTTTTCCGGTTCTTTTTTGTTACATATCTGGATGTTCCAGGAAGACCGCTTGCTTTGTGCTCGGTACATTCCAGAATTACCTGTTGTCTGCCACCTTTCTTAGCCATTGTTCAGTGCGTATTAAAAAGTTTCGATGAAGCCTTTTGCTTTCGCCTCTTTCAAGGTAACATTCAGGCCGTTTTTATTAATTGTTCTCAACCCGGCGGCTGATACGTTCAGTTTGATCCAACGGTCTTCTTCCGGAAGATAAAACCTTTTGGTGAAAATATTCACCATGAATTTCCTTTTGGTTCTCCGTTTTGAGTGGGAAACGTTGTTCCCAACCATCACTTTTTTACCTGTAATCTGACAAACTCTAGACATTTCGCGTATTTTTTTAACTTCTGTCCCACTTTTTTTAAACAGTGTGCAAAGTAACTACTTTTTGTTTTAATAATCAAACAATGGGGAATAATTTATTCTAAGTTTAATTACTTCTGGAATATTCCCCTTTTAATTACATTTGAAAGGAATTTATTGAGCAACAGTGGCGAGTCCAACTACGAAATATTATCCTACTTTTTGGCAGGCAGTAAATCTGATTGTCCTCTATACCTTTTTACAGACCCTCATAGATTTTCCGCTGGCGCTTTACGATTACCAATATGGAACAGATTGGTTAAGAGAACCTTTACTTAAGATTCCCATTTTCTTCGCGACCACATTCATCATTCTCTTCCTGGGTACGCGATTTTCAGGATTGCCCTACCGGGATATCTATCCGCTTAAATCATTTCAGTGGCTGAATATTCCCGGGCTGTTCATAACCTTGGTTGCTCTTCAGTTTTTCATGAATGAAATCACCATCCATGTCGACAAAATGTTACCACCTCCGGGATGGTTCATGGAACTTTTCGCCAAAATATTTGAGTCAGATATTGGAATTTGGGGTGGTATTCTGCGGGTGGTTGTATTGGCGCCCATCGTTGAAGAGTTGATATTCAGGGGAGTCATATTTTCGGGATTTCAGCGCATCTATCCAGCCTTTTGGGCCATTTTCTTCTCTGCACTCCTCTTCTCACTCTTTCACCTGAACCCATGGCAACTCGGCCCTACCTTTTTGCTTGGGCTGTTGCTGGGATTTGTCAGGTTGCGGACGGGCTCCCTGCTTGCAGCCATCTTTACCCATGCCCTCCACAACGGGATGATATTTTTGTCGGTCTATTACCATGATGCCTTTACCATGCCAGGTTTCCTGCAATCAGGAATGCCTCAGAATTATGTGTTGAACCTGGTTCTTATGGCCGGAGGAATAATGTTAATCTGGTATATCACCAGAAAAAGAGCAAAGGGTTGATTTAGTAATCTTGACTTAAAAGATATTGATGGGGTTTTTACTTTGAGAAACCTTAGTGCAGTACTTTGCGACCTTAGTGGTTAATTTTTTTTGAAATCTTACCACAAAGGGCGCAAAGTATTTCACTAAGGACACAAATAAACGGATTTATTCATCATGGCAAATTGTCTCTTCTTATTTGTTTTTAAGTTTCAGTAAAAATTCTTCACAGCCAATCACTTCAATATCACTAAAATAGAAATCTTTTTGATTTTCAGTTATTATACAATCACAATTGTGCTCAACGGCTGAATAATACTCCATTCCATCCTCAAAGTCATGGATGAGCCTGTTTTTTATGGTTAAGCCTGTTATCTTTTCATCTATAGAGGTTATTCCAATATGGTTGAGAAGCGTTTCGATTTTTTCTCTCGCCATTTTCTCCCCACTTTTCTTGCTTGAAAAATAGAAAGCAATAGCCACGCAAAGGGGAGAGGTAAAAAGCGTAATATTATGTTTCCCTTGCAAGCTTAGCAGTCGCGAAGACCAGGTAAACAAAGGATATTCCTTGTTCAAAGTTGCAACCAGGATATTTGCATCAACAAAAAGTCTCATCTAGCCTGATTAAGAAATTCGTCTTTCAGCTCTTTCCTTGACCGTCTCTTGTACACAGCTTCCCCTTCTGCGATCTGATTGACCCATTCTGCTACCGGAAAATCTTCTATGGATTTGTAGCTGCCGGAAGTAATCTGACGGTAAAGGAATTCAGTTAACCGAGATAAACTGGTGTTATTTTCAGCAGCAAACTTCTTGGCTTTTTCAATCACATCCTGATTAAAGTGAAGGGTTAATTTTGCTTCCATATATTTTTACGTCAAATATATTTATTTTATACGTAAAGTAAAAATTATCCATTTAGCAAAATGTGTTTCAGGGGAAAATAGCCCGGAAGTGTGCAAAAGACTGATAATTTATTACTAGCTTTATAAAGAAGAATCCCAAAAGTTTAATCGAAAGATATTGAATGTTATGGAATTTTTTCTTTTGTAATCTTTTTATTGTAGAATTGGAGAATTAGGTTCAATTAATAATATACATTCTTGTGACTCAAACAAATAGGAGATCGTTAATATGAGAACAAGCGTTGTCAAAATTATTTTGCCCATAGTTTCAGTACTTTTTTTATCAGCTTGTGGAAGTGGCAATAAAACAATTGATGAGGGTACGGATTCAATTGCGCCAACCACACCGTCAAACCTTAACGCAGTGGCAAAGAGTTCCGGTTCAATCGAACTAACATGGAGTGTTTCAAATGATAATGTTGGGGTTGCAGGTTATAAAGTATATAGGTCTTCAGTCGAAATTGGATCATCGACCATTGCCTCCTATACAGATTCCAGTCTTAATCCAAATACAATCTACTGTTATACAGTGAAGGCATATGATGCGAAAGGAAATTTGTCAAATGCGCAGACCGAATCCTGTGCAAAAACGTCTGAAATTATCAGCCATTCTGACGCATCTGCACCATCATCTCCATCCAATCTTATAGCCACAGCATTGAGCAACAATCGGATTGACCTGAAATGGACTTCTTCAACAGATGATGTTGGTGTAGCGGGCTACAAAATATTTAGAGGAAATGAAGAAATTGGTTCTTCTGTTACAACAACTTATAGCGATACCAATCTTGATCCCATAACATCCTATTGTTATTCTGTAAAAGCATACGACGCTGTGGGGAATATATCCCATGGGCAACCTGACGAATGTACCAAGACCTTTAACAGTATTCAAAATGGAATTCCGCAGTTTGTCGATAAGAATTATATTGAGCTTGATAAAATTCACCGAATCTCAAAATTCAGATCCGGTATCGGACATGACTATTCAGATAATTTTGAATCGTGCAGAAGTATGAAACATTACTTCGAACCCGATTCAATTTCAAATTGGTCGCAAGTGAAAATATTTTCACCTGTCAATGGATCAGTTTCATCTTTGTATTTGGAAGGTATGGGAGCACAGGTTGACATTAAATCGACAATCTATCCTGATATTACGTTCACAATTTTTCATGTCAGATTATCCACTTCACTTAATATTGGGGATAAAGTTGCTGCAGGCCAGGAGCTAGGCACACATTACGGATCATTAACTATGTCAGACATTGCTGTAAGGGTTGGAACACAAGATGGGAAATTTGTACTTATATCTTACTTTGATCTATTAACGGGGCAGCTCTTTCAAGCTTATCAGGCGCGAGGAGTAAATTCGAGGGGTGATTTAATCATATCAAAAGAGGGACGGAACGCTGATCCCCTTAGCTGTAATGGTGAAATATTCGCCAATGGCGGAAAAATCGTTAATTGGGTCAACCTTAAATAACATTGTTTAAATAAATATGAACATAGAAAAACGCGACAAATTCATCAGACTCTGGTCAGAGTTCTTCAACAATTCCGAACTGCCCATCACTTTTCAATATTCTGCTGATAATCAGTGTATCCCAGTTTTGGAGGCTCCTGAAGGACACCGATGCATCATTTCCCAACTATTGAGGGTCAGACAGGGTGAATCCATCTGCATGGAGTCCCAATCTACCAATTGTATCGGCGGAAAGAGATACATGATGTTTACCGATTCAATGCCACCAAGGTTCGAATGCTATATCTCCCATTATCCCAATGGTAAAGGTGAGCGATACAAAATACAGCCGGAACAGGTGAATCAATTTTGGGAGAGCCTGCCCAAACTGCCAACCAAAGGGGAAAGCGTCATTTTCAAAAGATGGGATCAACTGGAAGAGAGGGATGAACCGGATGCGGTCATCTTTTTTGCTACCCCCGATATCCTTTCCGGCCTGGTCACTCTGACCTGTTTTGACAGCACGGCCGAAGATGCCGTGATTGCCCCGTTTGGCGCAGGATGCACCAATCTTATCTATTATCCCTACCGCGAAGAATTGAATGGTACCGGCAGGGCAGTTCTGGGACTTATGGATCCTTCTGCCCGCAAATGTGCAAAGGCTGATTTGGTGACTTTTGCCATTCCAATTACCAAGTTTTTGGAGATGGTTGATCAGATGGAGGAGAGTTTCTTAATCACAGATACCTGGACAATCCTACGAAATAGAATTGAATAGTCTTGGAATATCATATTTTTAAACATAAATTTTGCCCGGTATTAGTATCAAAGAGACAGGATTTGAATCAATCGACAAGGTTTTTAATATATTTGATTGGGAAAACGATTTAAGCCAACATCCACATTAAAAGCAATGTACGCACTGTTAAAAATCAGGCCTGGACTGTTGATTGCCACATTGTCTGTCCAGTTCATCTTTGCCGGTTCCCTTAGCGCTGATGAATCTGAACGGCTTCACAACTTCATTAATAGGGCGATAGTCTACCTGAACCAGGTTCAGGTAAAATCAGATAGTATTCCTTATCGTTACAAAGGGGAATGGGGATCTGAAATTGTCAATTTAAAAGACTTGCCATTGCTCGGTTTCAAAGGGTACAGTTGTTACGATTCAAACTGTTTTGTTACCTCTTCAATTCACAATATTCTTGCAGACATTTTCCTGAAGGACACTACTTTTCGGCTAATCCCGGCAATTCTGGATCTATCGGTAGCTAATATCCTTTCGTTCAAAAGTGAAAAGGGTTTTAATTTCTGGCATGAACTTAGTGTCCCCGAAAATATCCGGAATCGGTTTACTGATATGAATAAGATTACCAGAAGAAGATCCAACCATTTCGATTATTCGTCCAATTACACCAGTTGCCTGTTTAATATTTACAATGATGCAGACGATACTGCAGAAGCTTTCAGGTCCGTCGGTCTTTACAACAAGATCTGTTTGCAGAATGGATCCCCAGAAAAACTGGTCTGGAAACCTGACAGTATTGGATGGATATTCAACGCTTACCGCGACGTGGGTCGGTCGCACCTCAACTATTACAATTTCTACAAAGCCCACGGCACAAATACGGGAGCATTTCTTACCTGGTTTGGTCGTGAACGGTACACGACGTTCCTCTTCCCTGACAGAAAGGGGCACAACCTCCCTCTTGGGATCAATGACATTGATTGCGTGGTAAATGCAAATATTCTAACGGCGTTGGCAGAATATGGCGAAGAAAATTCGCCTGAAGCAAAACAGTCGTTGGCCTGGGTCATAAAGATGATTGAAAACGAGAAATGTAACTCTTGCGGATATTATTATCCTTCATCTTTCGCACTGTTTTATGCCTTGTCAAAAGCCATTGTAAGAGGAGTGGAGATTGGAAGTGGTGTTGAGCAAAATATAGTAAATCAATTGATTGTGTCTCAGAAAGTTGATGGAAGCTGGGGGGATAAGATATCCGGCAATGAGTTGCACAGCTCTTTGTATGCCCTAAATGCCTTAATAAACATGGTGGATAAACGCGATACCCTGTTAAGATTGGCCATTGAAAAGGGCCTGGCATTTGTTGAAAGAGGTGCAAAATTTGGTCCAGATTCCTGTTTTTGGGAAGGAGGTGCTTTTTTTAGTGTGGGCGGTATTGCCCGAAAATCCCAAATCTGGAGATCAAGGGCCTATACAACAGCATTGGCAGCCGAAGCTTTTAACAGCTACCAGAGGAAGTTTATTCAAGATTGTTCATTGTCAAAATAATTAACTAATAAAAAAATCTCAATTCTCGAGTACATTTTTTCAAAAGATTGTACATTTGCCTCTCTTAAAATCGGGGTGTAGCGCAGCTTGGTAGCGCGCGTCGTTCGGGACGACGAGGCCGCAGGTTCAAATCCTGTCACCCCGACATATTGAGCTCAGAACGCCAGCCTTTGCTGGCATTCTGATTTTCTATAGACTCTCACAGAAATATTTTTGGTATGCTTTATTGAAATAAGGCATTGTAAATCAAGGGCTGGATTGGACATTTTCTGCCAAAAGTTATCTCACGAAAAAGGTTGGAAGCAAAAGGGTGCTATCTTTGATGTTATCCGAACCTGGGAAATGCCAGGGAAGCCAATGTTTATTGAATCAGGAATTTCCAACATAATCAGACTACAAATTTCTGCCAATTATTGGTTGACTTTTATAACCAGACAATAAAAGATCTTAGCCAATTAGAAACTAAATTATATGAAATTTTTACCAATCCTTTTTTGGGCCCTCCTTAGCTTGGATGCATTGGGTCAAAGTAAATCAGCTCCAAAAGAATACCATGTGTCGGTGAATGGAGCTGACACCAACGAAGGCTCAAAGGCCAAACCTTTCAAAACAATTATGGCAGCAGCCAATGGTGCCATGCCAGGCGATGTGATCACCGTTCATGCAGGAGTATACCGCGAACAAATAACACCACCCCGGGGAGGCAACTCCGATCAGGAACGGATTGTTTACCAGGCGGCACCCGGTGAGAAGGTGGAAATAAAAGGCTCGGAGATCGTGAAGGGCTGGAAAAAACTGGATAACGACACCTGGCAAGTAAAAATCCCCAATTCGTTTTTCGGAAAATTCAATCCGTTCAGCGAATTGATCCACGGAGACTGGTTCTATCCAATACCCAAAGGCCGCAAATACCTTCGTGGAGCAGTTTACCTGAATGGCGACTGGTTGATGGAAGCTGCCAAGTTGGAAGAAGTGATGGGCGCTGTTGATGGAAAAAACCCACTTTGGGGTTGCGAAACCGATTCGGCCATAACCACCATCTGGGCGCAATTCAAAAATGCAGATCCGAACAAAGAGTCAGTCGAGATCAATGTACGCCCAACAGTTTTCTATCCAGACAAACCGTTTATCAATTACATTACGCTGCGTGGCTTTACGATGGAACATGCTGCCACCAACTGGGCGCCACCCACCGCGGAACAGATGGGACTCGTTGGGACACATTGGAGTAATGGATGGATCATCGAAAAAAATGTGATTCAGTATTCGAAATGCGTGGGTATTGCGCTGGGCAAATACGGCGATGAATATGATAACAAAGAGACCGAATCGGCCAAAGGATACGTTGGCACCATCAACAGGGCATTGGCCTTTGGCTGGAACAAAGGAACTATTGGCGGGCACATCGTCCGTAACAATACCATTGCCTATTGCGAACAGACAGGCATAGTGGGCAGCATGGGCTGCGCGTTCAGCATAGTTGAGGGAAACACCATCCATGATATCCACATCCGTCGGTTATTTTCGGGGGCCGAAATGGCCGGTATCAAATTTCATGGCGCTGTAGATGTGCAGATTAAAAACAATCATGTTTACCGTACCAACATGGGGGTATGGCTCGACTGGATGGCCCAGGGAGTTCAGGTAAAAAACAACTTGATGCACGAAAACTTGCTGGATATTTTCCTGGAAGTTGATCATGGTCCCATGTTGGTGAGTAACAATATTTTGCTTTCCAAAACAAGTTTGCTGATGAATTCGAGCGGCGCTGCCTTTGTTCACAACATCTTTGGCGGGAAGATAGACGTAATTGCCTATGATGCACGGCTGACACCTTATCACCTGCCGCATTCCACGTTTGTGGCAGCATTGCACGATAATCCTGGCGGGGATATTCAGTTCGTCAACAACCTGTTTGTAAGCGGCGGCGATGCCAGTCAGTACAGCATTGCCCTGTTGCCTGTCGTTTTCGAGGGCAATGTGTACACAAAGGGATCGATACGGGCAACTGGCGCCGAAGGAAAGAAGAGATTTGGCGAAATGAATAAAGATGCCAAAGAGCAGATGAAAAATTACAAGGAACAAGCTGCCACAGAACGAAATGCCATAATCACGGACGACTTCGATGCCTCAGCCAATTTAGTAAATGAGGGGAAGGATATTTACCTCGAAATAGCCCTCGATAAGAACTGGCTTTCTCAAAAACACAAACTGGTAACTACTGATAATTTAACCAAAGCCATTGTTCCTGACCTTCGTTTCGAAAATGTCGATGGATCAAAATTAGTGCTCGACTCCGACTATATTGGAATCAAAAGAAATATAAATAACCCTTCACCCGGGCCATTTGAAATAAAAGTTAGTGGTAAGCAAAAAATAAAAATTTGGTAAGGGATTTAATAAGTAGCATAAAATTTAACATCCAGATTATTACTTAAAATATATTATATATTTTTGCATAGTACTACCTAGAGGTTTGCTATGCGGAAAGACATTGAAATTCAATTTGAGGAGAATTTGCCGGTTCCCAAATACCGTCAGATAATTGATG
>JALOCD010000190.1 GCA_023228025.1 Prolixibacteraceae bacterium
AAATTTAATTGTAAAACAGAGATGATTTGCTAATAGACCCTTATAAATCGTTTGCTATAATATATAAATAACTGTAAATCAATCATTAAAAATGGGCGGCTTAAGCGCTTATACCAATAATTTTATATCACTTTTTCTCGCAATATAGGATAATATAAACCTTATTTTTATAACTTATCTTAGTAGAAAAGAGGATGTAAGGAAATCGGAATCTTATTATCTTATTATATGATCAGCATAGAATAAGATAATAAGATCAGGCTTCAATCCAATTCAAAGTTCTACTAAGATAATTAATTGAAAATAAGATTTATATAATCAATATTTTAAGTATTTGCATGAAAAACAACTGGCATATATTATTTATTTCACCATTTATTTTCGCTTGCGACTGGTAACATTTCAAACATTTCAAACATTTCAAACACATACAACAATTCAATCTTTTGAAGGATATGGACAAAGATAAGATCAGGGTATTGATTCTCGACGACGAGAAACATTTCACAGAGGAGTTGGCCGAATTTTTGGAGCTATCAGGACATGTTGTTTATGAGGCAAATACAGTTGCCGATGGAATGGATGTTCTTGACAAAAATCCGGTGGACCTACTGATCCTTGACATCCGGTTACCAGGTGCGGATGGATTGGATGTTTTGAAAAAGGTAAAAGCCGAAAGGCCAATGCTTGAGGTAATCATTGTTTCGGGACATGGTGATATGGAGACGGTCATCAAGGCCATGCGGCTGGGGGCATTTGACTATCTGCGCAAGCCATTTCGCCACATTGATATCCAGATTGCCATTGAGCGCTCCCAAAAATTCCTGATCCTTCAGCACAAACTAAAAACGGCCGAGGAGAAAAATTCATTGATCTCGAAGTCCATGGAGGAGCAAATCAACAGGCAGTTCATCGGTGTATCTTCTGCCATTCAAAAAATCCTGGAACAAGCCATGATGGCAGCCCAATATCCCGACACCAACGTATTGATTACCGGTGAGAGCGGTACCGGAAAGGAAAATATTGCCAGGATCATCCACTATGGGAGTTCACGCAAAAAAAATCTTTTTTGTGCGGTTAACAGTAGCGCTATTACTGATTCGTTATTGGAGAGCGAGTTTTTCGGCCACAAAAAAGGCTCTTTTACCGGTGCAATCTCGGACAAGAAAGGTTTCTTTGAGATCAGCGATCAGGGAACACTGTTTCTGGATGAGATCGCGGACATGCCACTCAATCTTCAGGCCAAGATACTCCGGTCGATCGAGGAGAAGGTCATTACCCGTGTTGGCGATACCGTCCCTATCAAAACCAACTTCCGGATCATTTCGGCTACCAATTACAGTCTGGATTCGATGGTGAAAGAGAAACGCTTTCGTCTCGACCTGCTGCACAGGCTCAACACCCTTCAAATCCACATTCCACCGCTTCGCGAGCGAACTGAAGATATCAAACCATTGATAGAAAGCTTTGTATCTGAATTTGCCAAAAAAATGAACAAACCTGTTCCCGGTATTTCAAAATCCATCCTGGATGAACTCGCCGGTTATTCGTTTCCCGGGAATGTGAGAGAATTGCGCAACATGGTTGAGCGTGCCATCATCTTTTCGAAAGGCGCCAAACTCAATATTGAAGATTTCAATGTCTATGCCCGGCCTTCCGCACCCTCTTCTCCCCTTCCTGCACAGCCACTGTCGCTCAGTGACTTGCAAATAAAAGAGAAGCAGTTTATTTTGGAAACCTTGAAGGAGTGTCATTTCAACCAGACCGAAACGGCCAATCGTTTGGGTGTCTCCAGGGATGCACTTATCCGCAAAATGAAGAAATATGCCATTTCTGTCTCAAAGACGGATTGACCGCACAAATGAGCGAATCAGGCCGCACAATCATCCGAACAATTCGTAATTCAAATCAAAATGCCTACCATTATTTCCTATTTCAATTTATATCTATCTATTTCCCAAACCATTGCAAAATCCTAATAAAATATGCTTACGGATTAGACATTCTGGCACAAATTTTGTGAATATCCAATGAGTTTCTATGGAGTTACCCTTCGTGGTGTGTTACATGTGAACTTAATTTAGACCCAAATGGAGGAAATTATTGAAAAATACATCAAAACCCATATCAATGGGGTGAAGATGGATGAGATGGAAGAGACTCTCCGGCAAAGCAGGTTGCGATTAGGTTATGTAACCAGTAAATTGTTGCAGGAAGGAAAAATTCGAAAAATAGAGAATCGGTATTACCCAACCTCCATGTTGTTGGAAAAAGAGGACTTAGAGGTAAATGCACAAAATAGGTTACGTTCAGCATTCCTTTAATGGATTCATGCACTAAATGATTTATTATTATATGAGAAAGCTCTTAATTGTTGTGTTTGTTTTATCCGGTTTCACGGTTTGTGGTTATGCCCAGTCTAATACGGCAGAAATAACCGCATCGGTTACCGTGATACAACCGATTGCCATATCCAGGGCCGCAGACCTAAATTTTGGCAGGATTACCATTGGCGGGGCAGGAACCGTAGTGGTCAGCAGTGGCGGCACCCGCACCCAAACAGGCTCTATTACCTTGTTGACAGGAGGGAGTGAGGCGCCCGGGTTATTTAATATTACAGGAAGGGCAACCTCCACTTACGCAGTCACAATTCCAAATTCCGTTACCCTGAAGAAATCGGGGGCACCAACCGAAATAATTACAGCCGACTCCTTTACCAACAATGCGGTTGCCCTCACCGGTTCTTCTGATCAATTGAAAGTCGGGGCAACTATACACCTTGTCGGGAATGAAACAGTTGGCGCCTATGCATCTGATCTTTTCGCGGTTACTGTAGCGTACAATTAATCGCTCAAGTCATATTTTTATGAGGGGACTCCAGATTGGGGTCTCCTTTTTTTTTGTCGATTATAAACTAATCCTTCGAGCCTTCGTCTTATGTTCCCGGATGACATCCAGGAATGTAGTGACCTTGAATAGTAGATCCCGATCTTTTAGTCCCCCGTTTTCGTTTGGTCTTTCAGCCGAGCTACGACTCCTTCACACCTCGGTTGTGCTAATACATTTGACCCACGTGGCATTGCTGCAACTCCAATCACCCCTCGGCTGCGCTCGGGGACCCGGGTCGCCCCATTAATTTTGACCCCTCGGCTCCGCTCGGGGTCGAAGGGGATGTTTGCGTAGCGATACCGGTCCCCGAGCGAAGCCGAGGGGCGTTGAGCGTAGCGATACCGGTCCCCGAGCGAAGCCGAGGGGCGTTGAGCGTAGCGATACCGGTCCCCGAGCGAAGCCGAGGGGCGTTGAGCGTAGCGATACCGGTCCCCGAGCGAAGTGGTACCCTGAGCATAGCCGAAGGGCC
>JALOCD010000092.1 GCA_023228025.1 Prolixibacteraceae bacterium
GTGCCATCCACCACTCGAATCCTCGCTCTTTCATTCGGGGCCAGTCGAACAGGGGATTGCCCCAAAGCTGTCCGGTCTCGCTGAAATAGTCAGGCGGCACCCCACCAACCAATGTTGGCTCCCGTTTTTCGTCCAGAAGGAAAAGGGATTGGTTGCTCCAGACATCCGAACTGTTGTAGGCGACATATAGCGGTATATCACCAAAAATAGAGACCCCTTTCTGGTTTGCGTAAGTCTTGAGTGCGAACCATTGTCCAAAAAAGAGATATTGCAGAAAACGGCTGTAATCTATCTGTTCTTTAAACAAGGTATAATAAGAGGCCAGGGCGTTATCCTCCCTCAGTTGCAGTGCCTCTTCCCAATCATTCCAGTCCTTGCCGGGAAGATTCTTGCGACATGCATCAAAAAGAGACCAGGATTCGAGCCACCACCAATGCTGGTCCCAGAACTGGTGGTAACCGGAACTATCAAAACCTCTTGATTCTTTGAAGGCTATAAAGGCTGTTTTCAACAATTTTTCCCGGTAGGGAAGTACAGTTTTAAAATCGATTTTTCCTGAAGGGAATGCAGGTGGGTCAGCTAGTTCATTAAGGGATAAATACCCATCCTTTACCAGGAAGTCAAGGTCAATCAAATCGGGGTTTCCTGCAAAGGCGGAATAGGCCTGATAGGGGGAGTGGCTCCAGTCTGTTGGCCCCAAAGGCAGCATCTGCCAAACCTTCTGGCCGGATTCACTTAGCCAGTCGACAAATTTGTAGGCCTCTTCACCCAGGCTCCCAATTCCGTACTTTCCTGGCAAGGATGAGGGATGAAGCAGTATGCCGGAGGTTCTTTTGTTGATAATCATTGAATGGTAATAAACGAAAGGCGAAATAAGTGGAAAAATGTTGAAATAAATTGTAATAAGTAGAAATAGTTTGAAATAAATGGGAATAGGAGAGATAGAGTGGAACCCCTCATTTCAATTTATTTCTACTTATTACAATTTATTTCAATTAGGTATTTCCTCAAGTAACAAAATTTCATGTACGTCGTATTAGAATTTGAATGTTTATAATCATTCTAAATTATTTAGATTATGAAACGAGCATGTTCGTAAAATATAAACACGGGTGGATAATTTACATGCGAGTTCCATCCGGCCTTTAAAAAACAATTTATTTTCGGATGAAAAATTTACTATTTATTTTATTCTTATTAGTTATGGAAAACACAGCATTTGCCCAGTTTAGCCAGGAACCTTTACCATACGCATTCGATGCGCTAGAACCTTCTATCGACAAGGCCACGATGGAGATCCATTATGGTAAACACCACAAGGCCTATGTCGACAATTTAAACAAAGCCGTAGCCGGGACGCCTCAGGAAAAGATGTCTATCCTGGATCTTCAAAAATCAGTAACGGCACAGACCCCTGCCGCAATCCGCAACAATGGGGGAGGTGTATGGAACCACACATTCTTCTTCAACGGGATGGCGCCCAATGCCGGAGGCGAACCCAAAGGAGCGCTCGGTGAGGCCATCAAATCAACCTGGGGAAGCTTTGATCATTTCAAGGACGAATTTAAGAAGGCAGCCCTGGGAAGGTTCGGATCCGGTTGGGTTTGGCTGAGTGTAACGGATGGCAAGCTGGTGATTCAATCTACCCCAAATCAGGACAACCCGTTGATGCCTGTTGCTGATCTCAAAGGGATCCCGGTCTTGAGCCTGGACGTTTGGGAACATGCCTACTACCTGAAATACCAGAACAAGCGTGCCGATTATGCTGATGCATACTGGAATGTGGTAAACTGGGACCGGGCCAATAATTTATATGCCAAAACACTGAAATAGAAATCAGATGTAAAGGAGACTGTATCAAAAGTCTTTTCATCCTCTCGTGAATTGTATATTTGCATTTAGTCTCGAATAGGTGTAAAAAAAAATGAGGCTATCTCAACCTTTTGAGACAGCCTCATTTTTTTTGTATATTGGAACCTGATACGGAATAATTAACACAACAATTATGGGGCAAATGGACTAAGTAGTTGATAATTGAAAATGGACAATTGACAATGTTATAAAGTTCTGAAATCGTGAGCCCTAAAAAATTATTAATGGAACATTAATTGATTCCTAAAACTTGTATTCTATTTGTTTACTATTATCTGTCTCCATATGAAATACCCACTCTTTATCGCCGTCATACTGCTTTGTGTCGAGTTTGCTACAGCACAAAAAAGCAGTTATCAAATCCAAATCAATGCAAGTGCGGATAAGATTGAACAAAAAGTAATTAACTGGAGGCACGATTTTCATCAAAACCCTGAGTTGGGAAACAGGGAAACCAGAACATCTGCAATCATAGCCAACCATCTTAAATCATTTGGCCTTGAAGTAAAAACAGGCGTGGCAGTAACTGGGGTAGTTGGTATTTTAAAGGGAGATCAAGCTGGTCCTGTGGTTGCATTAAGAGCGGATATGGATGCGTTGCCGGTTACTGAGATAACCAATGTCCCATTTGCATCAAAAGTGAAAGCCATTTACAACGGACAGGAAACTGGTGTAATGCATGCATGTGGCCACGATGCCCATGTTGCTATATTGATGGGGGTAGCAGAGATTTTGGCAGGCATGAAAAAGGAGCTAAAAGGAACCGTAGTATTTATTTTTCAACCTGCTGAAGAGGGTCTCCCAAAAGGGGAAGAAGGCGGCGCTGAACGGATGGTGAAAGAGGGGGTACTGGATAATCCCAGGGTAGATGTTATTTTCGGTTTGCACATGAATGCACAAACTGAAGTTGGCAAATTGTCTTATCATCCAGCAGGTGCCATGGCTGGGGCCAGCGATTTGAAGATAACCGTGAAGGGCAAGCCATCACATGGAGCAACTCCCTGGTATGCTGTTGATCCAATTGTGGTAGCAGCACAAATTGTCAACAATCTTCAAACGATTGTAAGCCGTAATGTAAATCTTACTGAAAATCCCGCTGTGGTTACCATTGGTTCAATCCACGGAGGCAATCGCGTTAATATTATATCGGAACAGGTTGAAATGCTTGGTACTGTCAGAGCTTTTTCTAATTCAGATGAAACGCTGATTTTTAGCCGTGTAAAGCAAATAGCAGAGAAAACAGCCGAAGCTGCAGGCGCAACTGCTTTGGTAGAGATACCTTACTCGTCTCATTACCCGGTTACATTTAATAATGTTGAACTTACCTCTGCGATGCTCCCTTCATTGCAGAAGGCAGCCGGAGCAGGGAATGTAGAGCTTGTGCCAGCTAAAACCTGGGCTGAGGATTTTTCATTCTTTACCCAAAAAATACCTGGTCTATATTTTTTTATAGGAGGATCGCCAAAAGGCAATGATCCAAAAACATCCGCTCCCCATCACACATCAAATTTTTTTATTGATGATAGCGCTTTTAAAACAGGGGTTAAGGCTTTTTGCAATTTGGTATTTGATTACATGGAATTGAATAAGAAACGAGTTAAGAGTTGAAAGTTGAGAGTTGAGAGTTGAAAGTTGAAAGTTGAAAGTTGAAAGTGGAAGGTGGAAGGTGGAAGGTGGAAGGTGGAAGGTGGAAGGTGGAAAGTGGAAAGTTGAGAGGCAGACGTCAGTACATCGAATTCAACGATTATAACCTCAAAAAAAGAGGCCGTTCACTTAGACGTGACGGCCTCTTTTTAATATTTAACTATTTGTTCTATTGCAGCTTGAAGCTAATTGGAACGGTGTAGGATACCCTGACTGGGACACCACGTTGTTTACCAGGTTTCCATTTAGGCAGGGTTGAAACAACCCTCAGGGCTTCTGCATCCAAAGAGGCATCTACACCCCTGGCAATTTTCGCATTGGAAACAGAGCCGTCTTTGTTTACAACGAATGTAACAAAAACTTTTCCCTGGATTCCGTTTTCCTGGGCTACGGTCGGATAGACGATAGCTTTGCCAATGAATGTACGAAGGGCTAACTCTCCGCCGGGGAATTCCGGCATCTCTTCAACCACAACGAATACCTGTTGTTCCTCTTTCTCCTGTACCTCTTCCTGTTTTTGTTCTACAACTTCAACAACCTCTTTGTTGACGGTTGCCGTTACCTGCTCGTCGGAAATCATCAATTTACTTTGATCTTCAACTTTTACAGAGTCAACTACGACAGGGGCAACATACTTAACAACAGCTTGTTGTTCTGCTGGTGGCGGTGGTGGTGGTGGAGGTGGTGGTGGTGGAACATCCTGTTGAAGGTTGCTGGCCATTTCCGCGATTACCTCTCTGGCATCCCTTGCTTTTTGTTTGGCTTGATTGCTGGCCCTGATATAGGGAACAATAACGATTAAACCAAGGACAACAATACCGATTAGCGTAGAGATTAGAACAACACGGTTGTACTTTTTCCGAATCTGATACGCTCCATATTCCTGGTTTCTATTTTCGAAGACTACGTCATCGAAAGTAGGAGTGAACTGTTTATCTATTACCATACGTGTCGGTCTTTATTTTTTTGCTGTTGAGGGTGCGGAAGAGGTTAACGGTATTCCGAGAGCACGTTCCACCATATTTTGCTCAATCCAGTCAATGTCAGTAACAATGTATATGGCAATTCCAACGATTGACATTTCATCAATAATATCGACAAAATTCTTGTATTTCGCAGTCTTGTAGAATTTTATCAGAACAATCGGTCCGGTATCATCAGCCTTTTTGAGCTGACGAATGGCTGATTGCAGTGAATCCTGTCTGATATTTATTTTCCCTGCCACTACATCACTCTTGAATGCTTCAATTTTTTTGAAGAGTGCGCGGTTTCTGTCCAGCAAAACCTGACGAATACCTGTCGCGCTGAAATTGGTCTCCTTTAAAGGTACCAGCGCTGCAGGATCTGCCTTGCCCGGGTACCAGAATACCCTGTCATTTGGACCCATGATGATGTTAAGCGTACGACTTTCTGCAATTTTAGGAGGTTCAACTTTCTCGTTTTTCTTGATTTTCTCAGGCAAAGCGATTTCCATGACCTTAGGTTTCGCAAAAGCAGTCGTAAGCATGAAGAACGTGATCAGCAGACACATAAGGTCTACCATCGGCGTCATATCTATGGCGGTTGAATGTTTTTTAGGTCTCTTCTTCCCGCCCTTGTGTTTGTCTTCTTGTATAATTTCTGCCATGTTACTACTTTTTAGCTTCTTCTACTACTTCAACCTTTTGAAGGCTGGTAATCAGGCTGAACCTGTTTACATTTTTATCCTGAAGAATATCCAGGACTTTTTTAACGAGTGGATAATCCACATCGTTGTCGCCTTTTATCAAGGTTTGAACCGAAGGGTTAACCTGTCTGGCGAAAAGAATCCACAAAGCCATCTGGTTATCAGTTGAATCAATGGGGATTCCTTTTTCGAACTTGGCTTTTTCGTTTTCTTTGGCAGCAAGGTAGGCTTTAAACTCCTTTATGTTAACTCCAAAGGGAACGCTGTTCTTTTCGAAATAGCGAAGTTCTTGCGGGGTGAATACGATGTTGTACCTCTTACCCATCTCTTCAAGGATTTTGGGTCTGAAATGCAAGATGGTATCCGGACCGTTGTCTACATTGAAAAACACCCTGTTGTCCTTGGCTATTGTTATAGTCATGATATTTTTGTCAGGGGTGGGTTTTTCTGATATAGAAAACGGTGTATCGACAGGAGCCGGTTCGGATGGCTTCATGGTCGCTGTCAACATGAAGAAGGTCAGCAGCAACGAGAAAAGGTCCACCATCGGCGTCATGTCGACATGAGGCGTTTTATGTGGTATTTTAATCTTTGGCATGCGATAATTTTAAATTTTTTATAAACCAAAAGAATTAAACCCAGACGATTATTTTCTGATACGGGCAGCGAATGTCTGAGTTAGGCTGAAGCCTGCCTCATCAATTCTGAAGGTGAAACCGTCAATTTTTGATGAGAAATAGTTGTAGAAAATGATGGCCAATGTTGAGCCAGTGATACCGAATGCTGTATTGATCAAAGCCTCAGAAATACCGGTTGCCAACTGAAGTGCATCGGGGGATCCACCAGCCTGGGAAAGGGCAGCGAAAGCACGGATCATACCGAGTACTGTTCCGATCAAACCGATTAACACGGAAATTGAAGCCAAGGTTGAAAGGATAACCATGTTTTTGGAGAGCATAGGCAATTCCAAAGCAGAAGCCTCTTCCAAAGCCTGTTTCATGGAGGTGATTTTTTGGTCTTTTTCCAAAGTTGTGTCTTTTTCAAGGTCTCTGTAGCGCAGCAAACCTGCTTTAACAACGTTGGCCAATGAACCTTTTTGGTTGTCGCATGCTACGATAGCTTCTTCAACTTTATCTTTGGAGGTTAAATTCTGAATGTCAGCAACAAATGCATCCAAACTACTTTTACCCTTCACTTTTCCCAAAGTAATAGCTCTTTCGATGATGAAAATAAAAAGGGTTAAAATACATGTCATCAGGATAGGTACAATTGGCCCCCCTTTGTAAAGCATTCCCATGTAATTTCCTGGAAGTGGGGTCCCTTTTGGATTGTTTCCTTCAAAGTTTACAGGATCGCCCATAAAACTTGAATATAGGTAGTACGCTACCAAAAATGCAATAAGAATTGCACCTGTTGCAAAAAATGACTCGAACATTTTTTTGAATGAACCTGAATTTTTACTCATCTTTTTAATTGTTTTCGTGGTTAAATAAAACTTTTGTGAATCTCTATTTTTGTTTTGTTGATTCCTTGGTTGGTTATTTGCCTAATGAGGCATTGTATACCCTACTTTTGGTAATTGGAATTTCAATAGACTTGTAGTCTTTTGCACTGATTACCAATGCGGTAGAAGCCTCTGGCATCGTAAATTTATATTCACCTTTTGCATTTGTCCATGCCTCTGCGGCAGTATCTTTTACGCGTACTGATGCTCCTGCGATTGGTTGTCCGGATTTGTCCTTAATAACACCTGTAATCTCGTTGGGGCTGGCTTTTGGCTTGGCGCTCGACTGAAGTGCATTGATGTACTGGATGGAAGACTTAGCCTGAGCATTTGCCGGATCCAAACCAAGGATCTCTTTATAATACTCTGTCGCCTTACCGTATTCACCCATTTGCATATAAAGCGTGGCCATCGAAGTGTGGGCTTGCATAACCATGTCTTTGTTCTTGGGATCAAGTTTTGCCATACGAATGTAATAGTCTTTTGCAGCATCGTAACTTTTGGATTGCAACGCATTGTATCCGAGGTAACGAAGGGCATCGAAGATCTCGGTAGCGTATTTTACCGAGTCGGAAGAAGCTTTTTCAATCAATGCCGTAAATTTCTGTTTCCCGATGCCCAGTTTGGAATCAGGATCCTTGGCCGAAGCGTTCCTGGCGCTCCAGAGGTAACCTTGCATCTGGTCTGGATATTTGGCAATCATCTGGTTTAATATTTCTTCCGCTTTGTCGAACTCTTTCCCCCGGTAGTAAGCCTTACCGATTAAAAGGTAGATGTCATCGCTGTCTTTGCCTTTTGCAAGAAGACGCTTCCAGGTATCTGCAGCCTCAGCGAAGCGGCTGTTCATGTACAGCGAATTGGCCTTTTCCTGAATCAGGCTCACGTCCTCGTCTTTGGCGCTAATCGCTTTATCGTATGATTCGTATGCTTTGGCAAGATCTTTGTCGGCAATGGCAATCGTAGCCTGCAATTCGTTGACCTTCGCGGTAAGCGGGGCTTCGTTTACTTTGTCTTTTTCCTTGGCCGCACCCTTCAGTGATTCATTCTTCTCTTTGATGGCCGTCAATTCTGTGTTGGCTCTCTCCAGTTCAGTTACCAGTTTTGAATAGTTCAAATTCTTCTTCAACAGGGTCCTGGAATAGTAAATATAATCCTTTGGCAGAATTTGATCTGCCGGAAGGGTGGCAAACAGACGGTCCAGATAGGCAAGGGCCTGTACATAGTTGCCTTGTTCGTAACAGGAATATCCGGCAAGACGGTTCAGGTAGGTTCTGGATTGGTCTATAGCAAAAATTTCTTCTATGTTTTTAATTACCTCAGCATAATTTTTAGAATAGAAGAGAGAAATGGCGTAGCGGATTTTAGCAGGTATATTCTGATTGGTTAATCTTAGATAAGTCTCATAATTTGTCTTGGATTCCTGTAATCTTGCCGCCATTGCATAGAGTTGTCCCAACTCGCGGTAAGCGGGGGCATAGTTTTTATCCAGTGCAACCGCTTGTTCGTAATAGGGGATGGCTGCACCGAAATTTTTGCTTTTGAAATAGATGCTGCCAATTTTCATGTTGGCCATGGGCGATTTTGGGTCGGTTTCTTGCGCTTTTTTGTAGTTTTTGATGGCCAGGGAACCATTGTTCTTCAGAAGATACAGATCTCCTGCGATAATATAGATCATTTCGTTTTTTTGGTCAATCGTCAGGGCTTCCCGGATGTAGGGCATGGCTTGTGTGGTATCCACTTGGTCAAATACGATGTACGATTCTGCAAGTTTGGCCAGTGTGCGTGCGTATTCTTGAGGATTTGGAATTTTTGATACCTTTTTGTATGGAGGCAAAAAACTTTTTGCTTTTAATCTCATTTGATCAGCAGTTTGTTGATCGCCAAGATAGGATGCAACTTTAGCCAAACCAACATAATTCAGGGGGTCATTGGGCGCCAAAGCAATACCTTTTTCAAATTGTTGCTTTGCTTCTGCGGCTACAACTTTCAACGAGTTGGAAATTGTATCGGACAGGAAGTTCAACATGGTATTCTCACCAAGCCGATAATAGATTTGACTCGAGGGAGCACTTTTGGTCAAACTTTGTAAAATCTGATCTGCCTTGTCAAATTGTTCATTGTGTGTTGCAGTAATAGCTTCATCCAATGTTTGGGCGTTCAATCCGGCCGCACCAAATAACATTATCAGCGTGAGGGCAATTGAAATTTTTCTAAAAAAACGAGTAATCATTTTGGCGAAATATTAAAGTTACTTTTTAAACTGTATCAAGCGAATAGGCATGGTCGCGGGAACAAGACCAGATTTTAGGATAATTCTTTGTCCCTGTTCACCAGATACCCAGGAGATAAAACCAGTCCCCAGCCCTTTAAAGGATTCCCTGGAGACCATGTAAATTTTTCGGGTAAAGGGATAACTTTTGTCATAAATGGACCCCTGAACCGGAAGGAAATAAGATCCGGGACTAAGCACCAGATCTGAAACAGCGGCAATCTTAATTTTATCTGAAAAGGACCGGCTTACTGAATCTTCTCTGTCACAAATCCA
This sequence comes from Prolixibacteraceae bacterium, assembly GCA_023228025.1. GTDB lineage: Bacteria > Bacteroidota > Bacteroidia > Bacteroidales > Prolixibacteraceae > CAINVV01. The sequence goes on from JALOCD010000092.1 coordinate 9,232, forward strand.
ATTGACACTTACCATTCCAATCGCGCTCTTATTCTTGGAAACATAATCGATTACCTCTTCATTATTTTTTACTGAATAAAAATTCGAAGGCAGTTGTGCAGGTAGATTGAACCTTTCTTTGAAATATCTGATGTTTGCAGATTTATCATTGTCAAAAACGGCAACCATTTTACCCAATTTGGAAGTTGGATTGATCGCCTTCCAATCTGTCAATTTGCCTGTAAATATATCGTTGACATTTTGGTAAGTCAAGAGTGAATCCTTGTTTTCTTTGTTGAGGACCAACGCAATGGCATCGTAAGCCACAGTAGTTGTCCGGACAATCGTTTGCATGCTAAGCAGCAGCTCTTTCTGTTGGGCGGTTGGTTCCCATGAAGATACAACAACTTTCACCGAATCATTCAGAAACGCACTGATAAGATCTGTTTCCGCCATGTAGACCGGTGTGACATGGGCATTCTTGTAAATAGCGGTAAATGTGTAAATCTCAGCATCAACGATGGGTTGAAAGGATGCATCTGCAACAATATGAATATTTCCTCTGGTTGGCGTCTCGTCAAATTGCGCAGGTTTTTTGCTACCACACTGAATAGCAAGAATTAATATCAGCATAAAGACACTGATAACAATACCCGACAATTTCAAATCCTTCCTAATAGAAGAGTGTTTCACTAATTTAGTTACTAAAGGTTAAAAATTCGATGCAATAATAATAAATCAAATTTGTTATAGGGCAATAAATTGCAAGATTCTTATTTTTTTTTTGATAAATGCTTTATTTGTCAATTGAGAACTGTACAAAATACTTTAAAATTTAGATTGAATTTAAATAACCTCATTCATAGGTTGTTCGCTATAAAATTAACCCACTATTCTTCCTCTTCCGGTTCGAAAAAATTCTCTTTGATTTTGTTGTAGGCGACAAAAATCCTGTATACTCCATAAAGGAAAAGTGGCAGTGCGAAAATAGCCCTCATGGCGACATCTACGTGATTGAATAGTGACGTGAAATAGAGTATGTAGGCCAGCCCGAAATAAAAAAAGATCATCAGGGTACTGACTATCGTCATAACTTTGTCGTAGAGTCTTCTGCTGCTCATCCTGGAAAATTTTTATGGTTGTAAATATACAAAATTTGTTCAAAGCTTTTACTTCAGCCAACGGTTTAACCAGTCATAGAATACCCTTTGCCACAGGATACCATTTTGAGCCTGAAGGATCCAGTGATTTTCTTCCGGGAATAGTAAAAGTTCAGCAGGAATATTTTTTAACCGGGCAGAATTGAAGGCCCCCATGCCCTGGGTATACGGAATTCTGTAATCCCTTTCCCCGTGAATAACCAACATTGGAGTATCCCAGTTTTGAACAAGCTTGTGAGGGGAAAAGTTTTTGTAAGTATTCTGTGCCACCGCATTTTTAGCATCCCAGTAAGAACCGCCATTGTCCCAGTTGACAAACCACATCTCTTCGGTTGTGGAGTACAATGCTTCGAGGTTAAAGATGCCGCTGTGGGAGATAAATGCCTTGAATCTTCCCTTGTGGATACCGGCCAGGTAATAAATGGAATATCCACCGTAACTTGCGCCCACTGCGCCCAATTTGTTCTTGTCGACATAGGGTTCTGCGGCGAGAGTGTCAATGGCAGTCAGGTAATCCTTCATGTTTTGCCCTCCATAGTCGCCCGAGATTTGTTCGTTCCAGGCTTGTCCAAAGCCGGGAAGTCCGCGTCGGTTTGGGGCGATGATGATGTAATTGTTTGCCGCCATCATTTGGAAATTCCAACGGTACGACCAAAATTGGCTGACAGTATTTTGCGGTCCACCTTCACAAAAGAGAAGTGCAGGATATTTCTTTTTCGGATCAAAGTGTGGAGGATAGATTACCCAGGCGCGCATCTTTTTCTTGTCGGTGGTGGTAATCCACCTGCTTTCAACTTTGCCAATGGTCAATTGATCTAGAATGGCCTTGTTGACAGCGGTAAGTGGCTTGTCAGATCCGGTTTTAGGATTGACCAGATAGAGTTCGGCCGGCTGGGACATGGAAACTTTGGATGCCACAAGATTTTCTCCGGCAGGAGCGACACTTTGATAATTGTGGATGCCATCCGTAACCCTGGAGATTTTTTTTGAGGCAAGATCCAGCTTAAAGATCTCGTCCGTTGCATGGATGTCGGACAAGAACCAAATTGTTTTGCTATCACCAGACCACACAAGGTTTTGAACATTTTGGTCGAATCCGGCAGAATAGTCTTCCTTTCGTCCGGTTTCCAAATCGGCGACGAAAAGCCTCACTTTGTCTGCTTCGTAGCCATCCCGCGCCATGCTTTCCCACGCAATGTTTTTGCCGTCGGGGGAGAAAACCGGATTCTGATCGTAACCCATCATCCCTTCAGTCAGGTTACTGGTAGTACCTTTCTCAAGATTGTAAATGTATATGTCGGAGTTGGTTGATATGGCATATTCTTTTCCTGATTTCTTCTTGCAGGTATAGGCAATATTTTTCCCGTCAGCGCTCCAGGCGATCTGTTCGCTGCCGCCATTGGGTTTAACCGGGGAATCATATTTTTCGCCTTTCTGAAGGTCAATGTGGTTGGTCAGGCCGGCTTCAGAATAGTTCGCAACAAAGATGTGCTGGTAGGTGCCATCGCTCCAGGTATCCCAGTGACGGTACATAATGTCGTCGTACAATCGGGCATTGGCAAGGGGTAAGTCAGGATATTTGTCGTGTACGTCCTGATCTATTTTTACTGTTCCGATGTAAAAAATGTGCTTCATGTCCGGCGAATATTTAAAGCCGGATATACCATCCTTTACCTTCGAAATTTGGACCGGGGATGTTCCGTCAGGATTTATCTCCCATAGCTGCGGTTCACCGGAAAGGGTCGAAATGTATCCAATTTTTTTACCGTCAGGCCTCCAGGCCTCTTCCGACTCTTTTTCGGGGGTATCGGTTATTCTTTTTCCGGATCCGCCATCGACGGATACCACGTAAAGATCCCGGTAAGATTTGTTTTCAGGAATGTTGAAATAAGTCACATCGTACAATACTCTCTTCCCATCCGGGGAAACCTGTGATGAACCAACCCGTCCAAATGACCAGAGTACTTCGGGGGTCATCAAATCTGAAGCTAATTTTGGCGTATCAGGAACAAAGTTTTTTTTAATGGGCTGACTATTTGCAGGGAGACCAGCAAACTCTACCAGGATGATGGGAATAAGTACCAGAATATTAAAGAAAAATTTCATGCGTAAGTTATTAGTTTTTCAAAGGCCGTATGGAATACCCACCTATTAATTTTCGGTTGGTTTGAACATATTCTCATGGGTATTTCATGCGCTTCTTTTTTTCGTAAAAGTAGCATCATTTGAGGGGAAGGCAATGATTAATGTCAATAATTAATCATGTGTGGAACCTCGTTCAATTTTCCATCGTAATCGGTAAACCGGATTTTGAAAAGGGTATTGTGTTGCCCTGTAATTTTATAAGGATTTAGCTTGAAACTGACGTAACCTGATGCTGCATAGCTAGCTTTGTCTCCTCTTGCATTGTGTCGGAATTCGAAAATAAATGGTTTGTCTTTGCCGTTGCCTTCGGAATTGTCGGCAAGATTGATGTAATGCAGGGAACCTTGTGTGTAGTACTTAAAGTCGACGGTGAGAATGCTGTCGCCTGTCACCCAGGAATCGCGAACGATGATCGGATCATGGCCGATGCTGTCGCTGACTGCTTTTGAAAGTGGCAGAATCTCCTTGTAAAGAATGTTTTGTATAAAGTTGATTTTGCCGTAGATTGTCTTTGACAGGTCTGAATTGACAACATCCTGGTAAGGGGCAAAATTGATGAGTATGCGCTGGTTTGGTTTAAGCTCATCCAAATGAAGGGAGCGATCGAGCGCTACAAATTGGTCGCCATTATCAAGTTTGACCAGTATGCTGTTTATCCCATCTTTGCTAACAGATTCGACTATGCCAAAAGTAACGATGAAATCGCCAATAGAATAATTGCTTTCACTCTTCTGACAAGAGGTCCAAAGCGTGGAGGCTGTCAGAATTGAAACAAGGACGAGAACTTGAACGCTTAAACGATTTTTCATGGCTGAAAGGTATGGTTGCTATAAGAACAAGAAAGGATATTGTGCAGAAAGGTTGCGTACAAACCTCCTGAATTCCGCTTATTTAACTTTATTTTAGATTTATTAGGGTGCGGTATTGACAACATACTTCAAGGCTCAATCTTCATTCAATAAAAAATGTTGGTATCTTCGTTGAACAATTTCTGCTTTCCTGGATCTGAATAATTCTTGATGGAACGTGCATTTTTAGAAACAATATTTCTTTGCGGTGTGGCTTTGCTGGCCCTTCTAGAACTTTATTACCTTCAGAATTTTGATGCTGACAGGAAGATTCTAATTGAACAAAAGAAGAAACGCACTTTTCTTTTCCTCCTCATTGTGGGGGTTCAGGTCGTCCCATTTATTTACATATTCTCGGTCGACTTTGGGCCAACCGATTATCACTTTTGGAAGTGGTTGAGTTTTCCGGTGACGCTTTGCTTTGTGTTTTGTGTTTGGTTGTTTATCAAAGCATTGTCGGATCTAGGGATTTGGTGGACTCCAGGGCAAGAGCTGAAAGAAGATTTACAGTTGGTCAAATCCGGTTCCTTTCATTATGTTAGGCATCCGATGTACCTTGCCCTTCTTGGGATTTCTGTTTGCCAGGTATTTATGATTCAAAACTGGATTGCAGGCCCGATTTCCCTTTTACTGGTAACCCCATTCATCATTTATCAGATTAAAAGGGAAGAGCGCCTGCTTACCAAATTTTTTGGTGATGATTACAGGGAGTACACAGAAAATACCGGGATGCTTTGGCCCAGGGAAGAGAAGATGCCTTTGTTCAAAAAGATCCTTCGGGAGTTGATAAAAAATACCAGGAGGTTGCTCGGAATTTTGTGGAAACTAATCGTTAAACTCTACCAAAAGAGGCCAATGCGATCAATGAATAGAGGCCTTTAAGTCTTTGGCCGATAGGGCTCTGCGCATGGGGAGCAGATCCTTTTTGGAGCCGCGTTTTACTTCACACTTTTGTTTGTAATGCACCAGATAGGTGCACTGAATGGCCTGGACACGTTCCATGTTGCAAACTTCAATCAGGGCATCTATCACATAATTAAAGGTGTGATAGTCGTCATTGTGGAGTACCAAGGAGTTGCCGTTTTCCAAACCATCTGAACCCCTGTTTTTGTGCCGGACGGACTTGTCAGTTTCCATACTTCAAAACGAATTATTGATGTGCAGAATTGCAAATAAAGTAAAATTATTTTCCCCCTGCAATTTTAATAGCTTCATTAACTTTTATCCTTTCGCCATTGTGATATGCTGCAACAAAGGCATCCTTTATCCCTTCAGCTACCATTTGGTCCTTTAATTTGCAGACATCCTGATAGTTGGTTATATTACCAACCGTGTAGATCACATTATTTCTAGCGTCGGTTTTCCTGTCAACCTTCATCAGCTTGCTGATTCTTTGGTATGCCTTTCTGAAAGCAGTCGACCTCAAATCGTTTTTAAAAGAGCCAATTTGTACTTTGAAAATCACATTTTCGATGGCAGGACTTTTTGTTGAATTATCGACAGTCGTTTCAACCGGTTTTGAAGCATCTACCTGTTCGGAACTCTTTTTTACAACTGGAACAGTTTGAGGCTTGGCCGGTCTCCCAGTTGTCTTGTCATACGTGACCACAACTGAATTTCTCATTCCTTCACGGATAAGTTGATCCTTCATCCGGGAAGCATCCTGGGGATTTGTGAAACTTCCAACCGTAAAAATGACATACTTGCGCTCATCGGTATATTTGTCAATTTTCCTCAACTTGCTGATCTTCGCATAAGATTGTTTAAACACAGACGACATTGCGCCATTCCTGAATGATCCAATCTGAACCTTGTAAACCAGATTCTCAGTATGGATATTATTGGTATTTGTTTCGACCGAATTGGCAACTTTCGGCTCCTCTGTTTTGACAGAATCCCTTTTGACTTCAGGTTCGGGTTGGGGTAATACAGGCTTTTCACTGTTTCTCCTTGCCTCGATCAGTCTGTTTTCCCTTTCCACAATTGTGGCATTGTATGCAATGGCTGCTTTGTTACCTTCCTTTTCCCAAAAGGCAGATTCTTTAACCCGCGACTGTTCAAGGTATTTTTCCCTGTCGCGCATCAACTGGAACGATTTTTGCTCGCAATCTACGATTTGCTGGACCATCCCAAGTCGGGTATCGACCCTTGCAATACGATCATGAACCTTTCTTAACGAATCGGTCAAAGCCAGGATGGAATCGTTTTTACCTGTGCACATCCAGGCCTTGGTGAAGAGTATTTTACTGGCTTCACTACGGAAATCATCAATCGAATGATAGGCAAGCAATTCATTCACCTGGAAATTAAAGGAAGATTTTTTGAGCGCCTCAGGAATCGGAAAGATCTTTTCATCAATTTTTGGCGGGGGCTTTAAGATGGAATCTCCGAAAAGTCCTGTATCCGCTAATTTTCTTGGTTTGAAAGGATTTGTTTTAGCCCCGCACAATCTAACATAATAGTCGTATTGCAGTGATTTTTTTTCCTGTTTGGATCCGACTTTAGCATACCTGTCGTAAAAATCCTTTGCCTCCTCCCACTGGCCAAGTGCATGAAAGTAGATCGCAAGGTAGAAATTTGAATTGACGGGGGTTTTGTCGACAACCGCATTCAGAAGCGCCTCCTTGGCAGCCGTTTCAAAGAGATTGTTTTTTATCAGTGAAACGCCATAATAATAGTTGTACATGGCGTTGTCAGGATAGCTTTGGGCAAGTTTGGCAAAAATCGGCAGCGCTTTTTCAAAATTGCCCTGTTGAAAATAGTCAATGCCAAGGGTCTCTTTACCAACCGATTGTTGTCCGAAAGCCAAATGGATCAGGAGCAATGGAAGGGCGATAAGCGCTAAAATACGTTTTACAATCAAAGCTATGGTCATGCAATTTTCTCTATCCAAAATTGGTTTTAAAAGTACAAATTTAACCCATTTGTAACGAACATGGAGATAAATTGATTTTTTAACGACATGGATTTCGCTAAGTGGTCGGATTCACGTAAATTTGTAGAGTATACAATTTTTATAACTTGAGACATGGAACAATTGACAGAAGGAATGGCTGCTCCTCATTTTGAAGGAGTAACACAGGACGGAAAAACCATTGCCCTTGGTGATTTTAAAGGCAAGAAGCTGATTCTTTACTTTTATCCAAAAGACAACACTCCAGGATGCACTGCCGAGTCCTGCAACCTGAGCGAAAATTATGATTATTGGTTGTCAAAGGGGGTGAATGTTGTTGGCGTTAGTCCTGACAGCATTGCCTCACACCAGAAGTTCATTGAAAAGTTTGGATTACGGTTCTCGTTGATTGCCGATACCGATAAGAAAATATTGCAGGACTATGGCGCATGGGGCGAAAAGTTCAACTATGGCAAGAGCTACATGGGTGTTATCCGGACAACTTTTTTGATTGATGAAAAGGGAACGATTGAAAAGATTTTTAGAAAAGTGGATACCAAGGATCATACCAATCAAATTGTTAAAGAGCTAAAATTTTAATACATACAGAAATGGCGAAAGATGATGTAAAGGCAGCAGGTGCCAACAAGGCAGTAAACCTCGAGAAATTGAAGGCGTTGCAGCTGACAATGGAGAAGATTGAGAAAAGTTATGGGAAAGGTTCCATCATGCGTTTGGGTGATAAACCAGTCGATGACGTGGCTGCAATCAGTTCCGGATCTATCGCGCTGGATTTGGCGCTGGGCATTGGCGGATATCCCAAAGGGAGGGTTATAGAGATATTTGGCCCTGAATCGTCGGGTAAAACTACGCTTGCCATTCATGCCATCGCTGAGGCCCAAAAACAGGGAGGTATTGCCGCCATCATCGATGCTGAGCATGCTTTTGATCCGGGTTACGCAACCAAATTGGGGGTGAACATCAATGATTTACTGATTTCCCAACCCGATAACGGTGAACAGGCGCTCGAAATTGCGGACAACTTGATTCGGTCAGGGGCAATTGACATCATCGTCATTGACTCTGTCGCCGCATTGACGCCAAAAGCGGAAATTGAAGGGGAGATGGGTGATTCCAAAATGGGTTTACAAGCAAGATTGATGTCGCAGGCGCTTCGTAAATTAACGGCAAGTATCAGTAAAACAAAGACATGCTGCATTTTCATCAACCAGTTGCGTGAAAAAATAGGGGTCATGTTTGGTAACCCTGAAACCACAACCGGAGGAAATGCATTGAAATTTTATGCTTCCGTGAGGTTGGATATCCGAAAAATCGGTCAGTTGAAGGATGGTGAAGATGTCCAGGGAAACCATACCCGGGTAAAAGTTGTAAAGAATAAGATTGCCCCTCCATTCAGAAAAGCGGAATTTGATATCATCTTTGGTGAGGGAATCTCCAAGACAGGAGAGATCATCGATTTGGGTGTTGAATTGAATATTATCAAGAAGAGTGGTTCCTGGTTCAGTTATGGGGAGACCAAACTCGGACAGGGTCGTGAATCGGTGAAAGCGTTACTGATTGACAATCCGGAATTGTCGGAAGAGATTGAAAAGAAGATCATTGCCAATTATACCCCTTCAGTCGAAAAATAGCTTATTCGCATTTGATGAGAGGGAGTGGTTGACTAAACAGGTAATTTAAAAGTGAACCTTCAAGCTTTTTGAGTTCACTTGGGATAAGTTATTGTTAAAATAAATACTAAATCTGAACCGAAACAGTCACGGTTCAGATTTTTTTTGGACATTTGCAGCCGGACTGATGTGATAAATCGTAATTAGTAAGGGATGAAAGTTATAAAATTTGGAGGAACATCTGTCGGTTCTGCTGAAAATGTAAGGAAAATCGACGAAATAGTTCGCAATCAGC
>JALOCD010000089.1 GCA_023228025.1 Prolixibacteraceae bacterium
ATAGTCGGCCTTTTCGGCAACCAGAATGGCGGTGCTCTTCTCATTTACGGCCCCGCTGGCCAAAAATCTGGCCGATCCAAGCAATACATAAACGGATTTAGCATTTTTGGCCACGTTACTTGCCAGCTGGTTCTCCACATCCATCAGGCAGGCTCCCAGCTTAACAAGTGAAGTAGCAGACATGGCATTGTCACTCGTTGTTGAATTTATTTCTTTGATCTGGTCTCCTATCTCATAGACGACCAGATTGTAACTTTTTGATTTTGAAAGATATGTTGTGACGGGTTCTGAATTCTTATATGGATCCAAAATCAAATGATCAGTTTTTGTATATCTATCCATCCTGGCCGAAATGTCCCCATCCTCTGCAAAACCAATATTTACCACCAAAATTTTTAAAGTGTCCAGTCTGTTAAGCGGCAATAGTTGCCCGCTGTTTTTAAGGATCACCAACGAGTTTTTAGCCTCCTCACGACTTATCACCCGAAACGTACGCAATGGGGTGATTGCTTTGGAATAGGAACTTTTGGCAGGATGAGCGGTGCGGGCTACTTTCACCGTTTTACCTTTTTTTTGGGCGGGAAGGGCAATCGAAAAGATAACGCAAAAGAGTAGCAGCAATATTTTTTTTGACATCAGAAAAGTTTCATCAGTATATAATTCTATTTTTTAATGGTCTGATGGAATACCCACCTATTCATTTTCAGTTGGTGAGATGATTGTCTCATGGGTATTTCAATGGAAAACATTGGCCAAAACTAACCAAAAGCTCCCAAATCCGAAATTATATCCGACCACAAAATTGGTAGGACAAAAAAATGATTTGTACCGCCGATATCCCTATCTTAGCAAAAAAAACAATCTTATGGCACGAGATTATCTTTCAACCACAAGTCGATCTTTCCATTCTGTAAATCGGATCAAGATCCTAGTTTTGATGATCCTCCTGTTTTTCAGCATTCTTTCCCAGGCACAGAAAGGTGTGCCTGTTTGCGGTGCAGAGCGTCCTGATCTTTACTTATCCAGCCTGAAAGGCCTTCGTCTCGGCTTGGTAGTTAACCACACATCTACCGTCAATGGTGAGCATCTGATCGATTTTTTACAAGCAAAAGGCATTACCATGAAGGCCCTCTTTGCACCGGAACATGGCTTGAGGGGAGAGGCAGATGCCGGCGAAAAAATCGCTAATTCAGTGGATGCCAAAACCGGAATTCCCATTATCTCGATTTATGGCAAAAATAACCGGCCAACGACTGAGCAACTTGCAGATATTGATCTCATCATTTACGACATCCAGGATGTAGGTTGCAGATTTTATACCTACATCAGTACATTGCATTATGTAATGGAAGCTTGTGCCGAAAATGGCAAGAGGCTGCTGGTATTGGACCGACCCAATCCCAATGGGGATTACTGTGCTGGACCGATCCTTAAACCAGCTTTCAGATCGGGTGTAGGGGTCGATCCGATTCCGGTTGTGCATGGATGTACAGTGGGTGAACTGGCTCAAATGATCAATGGAGAGGGGTGGTTGAAAAATGGCCTCAAATGCGACCTTAAGGTCATTCCTGTAAAGAATTACGTGCACTTGTCGGTTTATTCCCCACCCATCAAACCCTCCCCCAACCTTCCCAACTACACTTCCATCAGGCTTTACCCCTCCCTCTGCTTTTTTGAATCCACCAGTGTAAGCATTGGAAGGGGAACGACCTTTCCCTTCCAGGTAATTGGTTTTCCGGATCAGAAATTCGGTGGATTTTCATTTACTCCACAAAGCCTTAAAGGGTTTGAGATGAACCCTATTCAAAAAGACAAAATCTGTTATGGAGAGGATTTGAGGAACCTGAAAGAGATTCCAAAATTCACGTTAAAATATTTTCTTGACTGGTATGGCAAGTTTGGGCAGACAAGTGAATTCCTCACGAAAGTACGGTGGTTCAACTTGCTAATGGGAGATGATCGGATCCTGACCATGATCCAGGCCGGCAAAAGTGAAAAAGAGATCACCGATAGCTGGCAGGAGGAGTTAGAAAGATACAAGGTTGTTCGATCTAAATATTTACTATACTGAAGTGCGCTAAAGTGACTAAAGTGAACTAGAGTGCCTAAAGTTAGGAATCCATAACTCGAGGCACTAAGTACTTTAGGCACTCTAGTCACTTTAGTGCACTTTAGCGCACTTTCCTATGAACCCACTCCTCGTTGCATCGCTCCTTTCAGGTTATTTCGTATTGCTGATTTTGGTGGCTTATTTGACCAGCAGATCTGCCACAACCGATACTTTCTTTACGGCCAACCGAAAATCGCCTTGGTTTGTTGTGGCATTCGGCATGATAGGGACCACCATTTCCGGGGTAACATTTATTTCCGTTCCGGGGGAGGTTGGTAACTCTGCCTTTACCTATTTTCAATTTATCCTTGGGAATTTTATTGGGTACATGGTGGTAGCCTTCATTCTTTTGCCGGTCTACTACCGGATGAACCTGATATCCATCTACACCTATCTGGAGGAGCGTCTGGGATTTTATGCCTACAAATCAGGTTCTTTCTTTTTTCTGCTCTCGCGTACCATCGGTGCAGCATTCAGGATGTACCTGGTAGCTGAGGTCTTGCAACTTGCTTTTTTTGCCCATTTTGGCATACCATTTGGCGTCACGGTGCTGATAAGCATATTACTTATTTGGATTTATACGACCAAAGGCGGTGTAAAAACAATTATCTGGACCGATTCCCTCCAGACCATTTTTCTGATTTCAGCGGTGATTCTAACCATCTATTTCATCTTCAATAGTCTAGGCTGGAACTTCGGACAGATGATCCAGCAGGTACAGGAGAGTCCACATTCAAAAGTATTTGACTGGGACTGGAGATCAGGGAGATTTTTCTTCAAACAGTTCCTCGCGGGAATCTTCATCACAATTGTCATGTCTGGACTCGATCAGGACATGATGCAGAAGAACTTAACCTGTAAAAACCTGAAGGAAGCGCAGAAAAACATGCTGACTTTCAGCGTAATATTTGTTGCCGTCGTGTGGATGTTCCTGACTCTGGGGGCACTGCTTTATATCTATGCAGAGTCCCACCAAATCGTCCTGCCTCAAAAGAGTGATGACCTCTACCCGTTGCTGGCCATCAACCACATGAACCTTATGATCGGTATCTTCTTTTTGCTGGGCATCACGGCCGCCAATTATGCCAGTGCAGATTCCGCATTAACATCCTTGACTACTGCATTTTGCATAGATTTTCTTAATTTCGGAAAACGTGAAGACCAAAACAAAAAGCGTCTTTTGAAAATTACACACATTGGGTTTTCATTGCTTCTGTTTTTGGTGATAATGATTTTTAAGGCGGTCAACAACCAAAGTGTCGTGATGGCCGTATTTAAGGTGGCCGGGCTCACCTATGGCCCTCTCCTTGGGCTCTTTGCATTCGGCATGCTCACAAAATTAAAGATCAAAGACCATCTGGTACCACTGGTAGTCATTGCTGCACCTACGCTTTCCTGGGTACTGAACAATTTTTCAGAACAATTACTCAATGGATATCAAATTGGATTTGAATTAATTATAATTAACGGGGCATTTACCTTTCTTGGACTATTCCTAATTAGAATCCGTCAAAAATAAATTTCGTTAAAAATTGTTAAATTTCAATTTTTTTCATTATATTTGATAAACTACTTTGCGGTTACATCGTCTTAGTAGTAAAATCTTCCCTTAAATACCATCCCGGTATGAAAAGCTTATTCATGACATTGGTCGTTGTTCTGACAATCTTCTTGATTAGCAGTTGTCAGAAAGAGCATGAAAGTGATACAAATGGAAGATTGCTCTCTTTTTCCACCGACACGGTAGCATTTGATACCATATTTACCTCCATCGGCTCACCAACCAAGAATTTAAGGGTTTATAATGCAACGAACGATAGGGTCATTGTCTCATCCATCCGTTTGGCAGGTGGGGAGAACAGCGGATTCAGGTTAAACATTAATGGTGAGGCAACAAATGAAATCCTTAATGTGGAAATTCCGGCACGAGACAGTATTTTCATCTTTGTTGAGGCAACTTTGAACAAATTGGGCGCCCATCAGATCATGGTAGCGGAGGACTCCATCCTCTTTAAGGTAAACAGCAAGGAGCAAAAAGTGAGGTTGTTGGCATGGGGCCAGGACTTCAAACTTATCCGTTCGGAGATGATTAAAACCACTACATGGACCAAAGAAAAACCCTACCTGATCTATGGTTATGCCTATGTTGATTCGTGCCAGAAGCTGACCATTGATCCCGGCTGTAACATTTATTTTCACAAGAATGCCGGATTGTTCATCAAAGGGTCATTGGTGGTAAGTGGAACAACCGCAGATCCAGTCGTGTTCAAGGGCGACCGACTGGAAACCGGATATGCCAATTTGCCGGATCAATGGAACGGGATAACCCTGCTCTCGGGAAGTCACAACAACATCATTGACCATTCCATTATTAAAAATGCCAACATCGGATTGCAGGTTGGCAATATCGAAAAAGAAGGCTATGCTTCTGTTACACTGTCAAATACGCGTATTGAAAACATGAGCTGGTCGGGCATATGGGCCATGAAATCGAAAATTCTGGCATACAACTGTGTCATCGCGAACATTGGTTACTACAATACGGCGCTCCTTTTAGGCGGTGACTATCAATTCTACCATACCACCTTTGCCAACTATAACACAGATAATATCAGGCCATTTCGGAATAACGAAACATTGACCCTTTCCAATTACCTGGTCAATAGCGCCAATGGCACAAAGTATGTTGGGGATCTTACCCAAGCCGTTTTTGGGAATTGCATCATTAGTGGGGTTAATCCTGATGAACTCAAAATTTCGATGGACAAGCAAGGAAAATCCAATTACCTGTTTGACCATTGTCTGATTCAGATTTCCGACACGTTCAAATTACCAAATCCCGACCGATTCGTCAGTCTGCAACGCAATATCAATCCAAAGTTCATCAATCCCCAAAGAGGAATCTACGAACTTGACACTTTGTCTGCGGCTAAAGACAAGGGCAAAGAGGCCTTTTCAAAGATATATTCTATTGATTTTAAGGGAATTGACAGAAATAACGATACAGGTCCTGACCTGGGCGCCTTTGAGCGCGTTGAGAAGAAAAAATAAGGACCATGCGTGCAAGCACAATTCTTCAGGTATGGGTTTTTTTGCTTATTGTTTCTCTCCCTTATGAAATTTCCGGGCAAAACAAAGCAATAAAGAACTATAGGATAATCTTTTACAATACCGAAAACCTTTTTGACCCTTTCGATGATCCGGCAACCAACGATGGTGAATATACCCCCGAGGGAAAGTGTCATTGGACTATTTCAAGGCTAAACCAAAAGGTAATGATGGTTTACCGCGCCATCATATCAGCTTCCAATGGTGAATTTCCAGATATTATCGGCTTGGCAGAGATTGAGAATCTTTGGGTCCTCGAGTATTTGCTAAAAAAGAGTCCGCTCAAAGAGGCCAATTATGGTATTGTACACAAGGAATCCCCCGACTCAAGAGGTATTGATGTTGCCCTGCTCTACCGCAAGGAGTTTGTGGTTCCGGTTGATCTTGATTTTATTCCGGTGCATGGCTATGGATCATCGCATTTTGCATCAAGGGATATCCTGCATTTCAAGGCACAACTTAACAATGAGGTGATCCACTTTTTCGTGAACCATTGGCCTTCAAGAAGTGGCGGATACATGGAGACGCTAGGAAAAAGAAATATTGCCGCAAGAATTGTTCGGAAAACGATTGATTCCCTGCTAATCATCAACCCTCAAAGCAAACTGTTGCTGATGGGCGATTTCAATGCGACTCCGGATGAAGATTGCTTTACAAAAATATTGGGAGCAACCGGCGAGGTTCACTCTTCCGAAGGGAAAACCCTATTCAATCTTTCCAAAAATTGGATGGACGAAGGAAAAGGTACCATACGAACCAAAGGTAAATGGGAAATTTTTGACCAGTTCATCTGCTCACACAATCTCCTTAATTCAAGCGGATTACAGATATATCAGCCTGAAACTTCTATCTGCACTGACGATTTTTTAATGGAGGAGGACAAAAGATATTTAGGCAAGAAACCATTCCGCACCAATCTTGGACCGGTTTACCACGGTGGAGTTAGTGATCACCTTCCCATCTCCACGGTAATACGGGAAAAAGTGACTAAAGTGTCTAAAATGCGCTAAAGTGCCTAAAGTACTTATCAACAGCAAATTTTGTCCGTAGCTCCAAACTTTAGACACTTTAGGCACTTTTAACTTTTAATTAACAACTCCACTTTAAACGCTTAGGCTCCGACTGTGTCAAAACCTGTAAACAACAGAATTGATACATGCGAAATTATATTTTATCTATACTGATTTTCCTGACTCTTTTTGAAGCGAATGGTCAAATGCCGGCCCCTTACACTCCAATTCCAGTAAAAGCACCTGTTAGCCCTTCCAACCCAGCGATTAAAAATTTGGTTGTAAGGGGAAAAGTTATAGAAGCTGAATCCTCCACACCTATGGGATATGCAAATGTAGCCATCTTTGTGGCCGCCGACTCGACAGTGGCAGGAGGCATTATGACGGCCGACAATGGCTCCTTTGAGATTAAGAACCTTTTGCCGGGCAAATATTACCTGAGCGTAAATTTTATCGGTTACGCAAAGAAAATTATTCCACTGCAAATTGCATCAACCAAGCCAATTACTGACGTGGGAACGATAAGACTTCAAACCACCGATCACAAAATAGACGAGGTAGAAGTTGTTGCCGAGAAGCAACGCGTCGAATTTAAAATTGACAGAAGGGTGGTCAATGTGAGCCAGAATATTGTTTCGACCGGAGGGACTGCAGTCGAGGTACTGGAGAATACCCCTTCTGTTCAAACCGATTTTGAAGGTAATGTAACCTTGCGCGGAAGCTCCAACTTTACGGTATTGATTGATGGCAGACCCAGCGTCGTAAAGGGCAGCGATGCATTGAGGCAGCTGCCGGCAGCAGGCATAGACAAGATAGAGATCATCACCAACCCATCCGCAAAATATGATCCTGATGGGGACTCTGGCATCATCAATGTGGTGATGAAAAGAAATCAAAAAGATTCTTTCAGTGGCCTCATCAACTTTACGGCCGGGTTGAGAGACAAATATCGTGGCGATGCCAACTTTACCTTCCGTTCGAAAAAATGGGATTTTATGCTAGGTGCAGACTTCTCCGACATGACCAATCTAGGGACCAGGGATATGAAGCAAAAGATCACCAGTGGAGATACCATTACCACCAGGCATACATTGGCAGATGGAACAAATTACCACAAAGGACATAATATCAAAGGTGGCATCGACTATATTTTAAGCCCGTCGACGACCATTGGAATCATTGGTACGGTGGGTTCCATGAGCCATGGGGACGCCAATTTGGGCCATCAGATTACTACCTACAACCTGGGTATACCCTCCACCTATCTTTTTCAGGACAACAGTTCAACAAGGGGCGGTAAATATTGGAGCGGTAACGTAAATTTCATGCACAAATTCACGAAAAAGGGAGAAGAGCTACAGGGGTTGTTCTATTTCTCCGGCGAAAACGGTGATGACATCACCAACCAGATTAATTACAATACGGATGCCGATTCAAATCCTATCGACCAGAAACCCTATAAATACAGGTCGAACGAAAGTCCAGTCGAGCATGAATACAGGGCCAAGCTGGATTATGTTTTACCCATCAACGAAAAAGACAAACTTGAAGCTGGCTACCAGGGACGAATGCAGAAAAGTAAAGAGAATTTTATTTTTGAGGAGTATGATTACCCCTCCGCCAATTGGATAAACAATCCAAAGTACAGTAGTCTCGTCGACTTTGCCCAGGACATCCATGCGCTGTACTCGACTTTTTCACATGCCAACAACAGTTTCTCCTATCAGCTTGGATTGAGAACAGAGTATACCAATAGAACCCTGAACAGCCAAAGGGGCAATAAAACATACAAGTTAAATCGTTTCGACTTCTTTCCATCCATTCATCTGTCGCAGAAATTCGCCAAAGAGTTCGAATTGCAGGGAAGTTACTCCAGAAGGTTAAACAGGCCTGAAGGATTTATGCTGGAGCCTTTCCCATCATTCATGGATCCATTCAATATACGGATTGGCAATCCGGATTTAACCCCTGAGTATGCCGGTTCCTACGAACTAACCTTGCTCAAGCACATCAAGAGTTCATTCATCTCGCTTGAAGGCTATTTCCGTGAAACCAAAGATCTTATGACCAGGATTCAGACGCTTGGCGCTGACAATATCATGTACCATACCATGGCAAACATGAACAACGATTATTCATTGGGAAGTGAGTTGATGATCAATTATGAAATTAAACCCGGAATGCGCCTGGTGGCTAGCGGAACACTTTACAATTACTGGTTGAGGGGCGAAATCAATGGTCTAAAGGTGGATCAGCATAGTACCAACTTTGACGGGAAACTGAATTTCGATGCAAAGCTGACCACTACGACCCGTTTGCAAGTAATGGGGATCTACCGTGGCCCCACCGTTTCAGCCCAGGGAAGCAGGAATGGGATGTATTTTGCCAATGCATCAGTGAAACAGGATTTGCTGAAGAATCGCCTGACTGCAACATTGCAGGTACAGGATATTTTCGGAACCATGAAATTCAGTGGTTCTTCGTACGGCCCTAATTTCGAGAATCAGTTCAAATTCAAACGGGAATCACAGATTGTACAACTCACTCTGAGTTACAAAATAAACAATTTCAGTTCAAAACCAGGTAAAGAAGGGCCCGATTCCTCAGGCAATGAGGGTGGGGGAATGGGCGAGTTTTAGTAATTGTTTCGTGTTTCATTAGATTCGGGGGCCATTCCAGTGTGGGATGGCCCTCTTTTTATTGTGAATTTAGGGCATGGTGTGAAGCTTTTATTATTTATATTTACGGCTACGTTCAAATTTATTAAACTCAATAATTTTATTCTGATGAAGGAGACAAACAAAGTTTCGAGAAGGGGCTTTTTAGGAACCGGGGCTGCCGCTGCTGCTGCTATTACCGTCCTCCCCTCCAACACGATTGCAGGTTTGGGACACCAGGCACCCAGCGACAAGTTAAATATTGCTGCGGTGGGTATTGGCGGAATGGGACACGGGAATTTAAAGAACCTGAAGTCTGAAAATATCGTTGGTTTATGTGATGTTGACTGGGCATATGCAAACAATTGTTTCAAGGATTTTCCCAATGCAAAAAAATACAAGGACTGGAGAGTCATGTATGACCAACTCGGTAAATCAATCGATGGTGTTTTGGTTGCTACCGCCGACCATACGCATGCGATTATTGCATCTCATGCCATCACAATGGGTAAACACGTATACGTTCAAAAACCGCTTACCCACACCGTTTATGAATCACGTTTATTAACCAAACTCGCTGACAAACATCAGGTTGCCACACAAATGGGAAATCAGGGCTCTTCGGGTGAAGGGGTTAACCTAACCTGCGAATGGCTTGCTAATGGTGAAATCGGGGAAGTAACCAAGGTCGAGGCATTCACGGACAGGCCAATCTGGCCTCAGGGTTTGAATACACCCAAACAGGGACAGTGGGTTCCAGAAACATTGGATTGGGACCTTTTTACCGGACCAGCCAAAATGCGTCCATACAACGAAATTTACCACCCATGGAACTGGCGTGGTTGGTGGGCCTATGGAACCGGCGCCCTGGGAGATATGGCTTGTCACATTCTGCATCCCGTATTTATGGGCCTTCAACTTGGTTATCCTATCAAAGCCCAAGGAAACTCAACACTGTTGTTACAGGATTGCGCTCCTACTGCACAGAGTGTTAAACTCACTTTCCCCGCAAGAACTACACCCAAACATGCGAAACTCAAACTTCCACAGGTTGAAGTCTATTGGTTTGACGGTGGTATCAAACCGATGCTTCCCGAACATTGGCCAGTAGGAAAAGAACCTAACGATGCAGGCGGTTGCGTATTTTTTCATGGTACCAAAGGTATTTTGGTTTGCGGTTGTTACGGCGTTCGCCCATGGATTTTGCGGCCTGATGGTAAAGTCGACAAACCTGAGAATGCACCAAAATTCCGTCGCCGTGTAGAGCCACTATCCCACGAAATGGATTGGGTTCGTGCTGCCAAGGAATCGCCCGCAGCTAGGGTAAAAACAGCCTCTGATTTCAGTATGGCCGGGCCGTTCAACGAAATGGTGGTTATGGGCGTTTTGGCTGTCCGACTTCAGACACTCAACAAAGAGTTGGAATGGGATGGCCCTAACATGAAATTTACCAACATCACAGCCGATGATAAAATTAAGATTGTGGTTGAAGATAAATTCAGTATCCACGACGGTCACCCGACATTCAACAAGACCTATACTGATCCGGTTCCCGCCGCCGAATTTGCAGCAGAACTGATCAAGCATACTTACCGTGCACCATGGTCTTTACCTGACATGCCGGCATAAAAAGCCATTATAAAAAAACCCGTTGCCATCTTTGCAACGGGTTTTTGCATTTAGACCGGTAATCCCATCAATTTTAGTTAACAAAATCTAAACAATCCTTAATCTATTTAATACTGCCTATCTTTAGACCTGATTATACACAAAAATACGCTACTTTCCCCGATCTTTGCGCAGATATATTACTTTTGTCGCTCAACTTAGTCAGGGTATTCACTAATATTCATGAAGCAATTTGATTTTGATTTTGTAGTGATAGGCAGCGGATTGGCAGGCCTTATGGCCGCTTTTCACGCTTCTGCACATGGAACGGTTGCCCTCATCTCCAAATCCGAGCTGGATGTGAGCAATTCATACCACGCTCAGGGTGGCATTGCAGCAGCCATTGGTACGGATGACAATCCAGTCAACCATTTTAACGACACACTTACGGCAGGACGCGGCCTGTGTGATCATGATGCTGTCACCATACTTGTCGAAGAGGGACTTGCCCAGGTTCGCAACATGATTGCCATGGGTTTGGAATTCGACAAGGAGCCAAGTGGTGAATTGCTTCTTGGACTGGAGGGAGGACATTCCCAACGTCGTATCCTTCATGCCGATGGGGATGCAACAGGAAAAGTTATGACGGGCTTTATGCTTCAGAAAATCCGTACAATCAAACAGATAACTCCTTTTGAGTACACTACTGCCGTAAAAATTTTCGCAGAAAACGGAATCTGTTCAGGCATTCAAACCATGGATTATACGACCGGGGAGAATGCCGTTTTTAACAGTAAAGTCACCATTCTGGCTACTGGTGGCTTATCCAGGATCTATTCCCGATCTACCAACCCACATACCGCTACTGGTGATGGATTTGCGCTTGCCTGGCAAGCCGGCGCACGATTGGCCGACATGGAGTTTATTCAATTTCATCCTACTGCGCTCTCCATGGATGGTGAGGATGCCTATCTCATCAGTGAAGCAGTTCGCGGAGAAGGCGCCCATTTGATTGACTGCCTGGGAGAACGGTTTATGCTTAAGCTCCATCCCATGGCCGAACTGGCCCCGCGAGATGTAGTCGCATCGGCTATTTTTAAGCGGATGCAGGAGACCGGATCAACAGTGTTCCTTTGTCTTAAACACCTGAAAGCTTCTTTTCTCAGAGAGCGTTTTCACTCCATCGACGCAAAATTGAAAAGTGTTGGCATCGACCTCACCAGCGATCTGATACCCATATCGCCCGCTGCTCACTACACCGTCGGCGGTGTAAGGACCGATGTGTGGGGACAGACCAATATCAGCGGACTTTTTGCCTGCGGTGAAGTTGCATCAACAGGGGTAATGGGGGCCAACAGACTGGCCAGCAATTCGTTGTTAGAATGCCTCGTCTATGGCAAAAGAATTGTAGAAAAAGCGAAAGATCTGCCCATACCTACCGTGAAGGAGCATCCTGCCCAACAGATAGAACTCCGTCAGGAGACAGAATTAACCTATCTGATCATCAAAAATGAGTTGTCACAATTGATGAGCCTCAAAGTTGGCATAGTCCGTAACCGGAACGAGATGGCTGAAGCCCTGAAACGGATCAACGAAATTATTCTGCACTATCCCGACAACCAAACAGATTACAACTGGAAGAAAATATATGAACTCGCCACTGTCTGTAAGCTTATCTGTATCTCTGCCCTGGAAAGGGAGGAGAGCCGTGGCGGTCATGTAAGATCAGACTTTCCGGATGAATCGAATCTTCTTGTACATCATATCATCCAGGAGAAGGGGAGAAAAATCAGTACAGAAAAGGTCAGAAACAATATATGATCATGTACCAATCAATATTTCCACACCTTGAATTAATTATAGCGCAGGCGCTCAACGAAGATGTTGGTACGGGTGACATCACCACCAATGCATTGATCCCTGATTCGATGGAACGATCGGCCACCATGGTTGCCAAAGCCAATGGAATCATTGCCGGAATGGAGGTCGCGGAGGCGGTTTTCAAATACCTGTCTCCACAAATCGTCTGGAAACCGTTTGTCAGGGACGGCGATGCCGTTGAAAAGGGAACCCTTCTCGTTGAAATGACCGGCTCATTCCGTGCTTTGCTTACAGGTGAACGCCTTGCCCTCAACTTTCTGCAAAGAATGAGCGGAATTGCCACTATGACGCACCTTTTTGTGGGGCAGGTGGCCGATTTTGGGGTTAAAATCCTGGATACAAGGAAGACCGTACCCGGATTGCGTTTGTTGGATAAATATGCCGTCAAGGCTGGAGGCGGTGAAAACCACAGGATCGGGCTTTACGACATGGTGTTGATCAAAGACAACCACATCAAAGTTGCCGGAGGAATAAAAAATGCTGTAGAACAGATCAGGAAAGTGATCCCGGCAGGAATGAAAATAGAGGTCGAAACGACCACATTGGCGGAGGTGCAGCAGGCACTGGAGATGAACGCCGATATCATCATGCTCGACAACATGACGAACGAAACGATGCGAACCTGCGTAGAGACCATCAATCACCGTTCAAAAGTGGAAGCCTCCGGGAACATGAACCTGGAAAGAGTGAGGGAAGTCGCTGCAACCGGAGTGGATTACATCTCCATCGGGGCGTTGACCCATTCTGTAACAGCATTGGATATCAGCATGAATATTAAAAACAATTGATTTTGAATTTAGTCGTCGATATTGGAAACAGCAGGACCAAGTTGGCCACCTTTCTTAAAAAGGAGCTGGTTGATTTATGGACAGTCGACGAACTAAAAATTGGCCGGCTGGAGGAGATCAGAAAAATCTATCCTGATCTTGAGAGCGCCATCCTCTCCACAGTATCCTCGGTGGATCCTCAAATTATCAGTTACTTAAATTCTGCGTTTAGCCATTTCCTGGAGCTTAATTATTTGACACCTGTTCCAATCAATAATCTATACAAGACACCACAAACCCTGGGATTGGATCGACTGGCTGCCGCCATTGGCGCATGCGAATTGTTCCCCGGGAAAGACTTGTTGGTGATCGATGCAGGTACTGCGATCACCTTCGATCTGATCGACAGCAATGGTACCTTTAGGGGAGGCAATATATCACCGGGACTGCGGAGCAGGTTTCGTGCATTGCATGAATTTACCAGGAATTTACCCCTGATCGAAGAAACGGGGGAGTATACGGCAATTGGCCGTACAACCGAAGAGGCCATCCATGCAGGGGTCATCAATGGCATGGTTTTCGAGATAGATGGGACGATAAATCTATTTAGCGAAAACAGGCCTGGCTTACAACCACTCCTGACTGGCGGGGATGCGCATTTCTTTGAAAGAAGATTAAAAAATGCCATATTTGTAAAGTTTGAAATAACACTCATAGGTTTAAACCGAATTCTAGAATATAATGTTGAAAATCAATAAATTGAAATTTTTTGCAATCATCTGCATTTTGATTGTTCCGGTCGTAATGTTCGGACAAAACAGCAGTAGTACGAGTTCTCCTTACTCCAGGTTTGGATTCGGGACCATGAGCGGCAGTAGTTTTGGTAAAGGTGACGGAATGGGTGGGATCGGTATTGGAACACGAAACAGTTTCCAGATCAATTCAGCCAACCCAGCCTCTTACACTTCGATTGATTCGCTGACCTTCCTTGTACAGTTTGGATTAGATTCAAGATTTACCTATTCCCAATCCGCCACCACCAACAATACAAGGAACAATGTTAATTTTAACCACCTCACGTTTGCCATGCCATTTACCAAATTGTGGGCAGGATCATTTGGAATAACACCTTATGCATCGAAGGGATACAACATAATTTCATCAGAAGGCACTGCCGATTTGATGGTAAATTCCACCTTTTCAGGCGCTGGCACCCTGACAAAATTTTACTTCGGAAACGCCATTAAATTGGGGAAACACCTCTCTTTGGGCATGAATACATGGTTTTTGTTCGGAAAAATTACTGACAACACTTACATCTACTCCCCGAACGACTCATATGCATACGACTACCTGAAAGACAATAGTTTGAGTGCGCATGGATTTGGCATTTCAAGTGGATTGCAATATCAAGTTGTTACGAAAAACAACAATAGTTTCACCTTTGGCGCTACTTTTGATCCCAAAATTAACATTAGCTCAAACTATATCATTCAAGAGGAGCGCGCCCTTTTCAGGGGATCTTCCTCCATCGCTGAAATTGTGGATACGATACAACATGTTGAGTCGAGCAACAAAGGGCTACAACTTCCAATGTCCTATGGTGTAGGTTTCTCCTACTCCATTAAATCAAAAATTACCTTTGGAGCTGATGCGCTGTATCAGAAATGGAAAGGTTGCGATTTTTTGGGGAAGCCGGCTACCTATCTTACCAATAGCAGTAAATATTCGGCCGGTTTTGAATATATCCCCAACGAATACTCCATCCGCAGTTACTGGGATAGAGTTCAATATCGCCTGGGAGCATTCATTGAAAATTCCTATCTGACCCTCAATGGGTCGCAGATTAAGGGAGTGGCTGCAACCTTTGGAATTGGCTTGCCGATGGGCCGTTCCAGATCAAGTTTGAATATTTCAGGCGAAATAGGGAAATTGGGTACTACAGAAAACAATTTGATCAAGGAGACATACGGTAAAATAACGGTACACTTTATGCTTCACGACCGATGGTTCTTCAAAGCAAAATTTGATTAGTTAATTCAACACAGATTTAACCGGACAATGGCGATTTAAAAAATGGAAAGTAAATACTCGAATGATAAGCGGGAAAATGGTAGTCTAACCTACGGCATTAGTATTATTGGTCTGTTTGTGATCCTCATTATTTCCGCATGTCAGACAAAAGTATCAACCGATATTCCGGCAGAACTACTAAACGAAGCCAAAATAGAGGATATGGAAGCCATTAATTTTGAGACTTTCTATACTGATTCGGGCGTCGTAAAATACCATTTACAGGCCCCTAAACTGTTGGTTTATGAAGCAGATCCCAAAAACCGCTACAATGATTTCCCCGATGGCTTTATCATGCAGCGGTACGATCTTAACAGGAAGATCGTCTCCCAAATGTCGGGCAATCATGGTAAATATTTCGTCAACGAGAAAAGATGGGAGGCAAACGGGAATGTCGTTCTTGTTAACAGTGAAGGGGATACCTTAAGATCTGAAGAGTTAAAATACAACCAGGCAGAGGATCTGATTTTTTCCGATCAATTTGTAAGCATCAAAAAAGGCGACCAGTACATCACGGGCACAGGTGGCTTTAAATCGGATACACAAATGTCGAGATGGTCATTTATCAAGACCAAAGGACATCTGTATGTGGAAGGTGGGGAATAATACTGAACCATTGCCATGAATGAGCTAACCATTATCCTGATCACCATGTTAGCCTCCGCCTTCTTCTCGGGGATGGAGATTGCTTTTTTCTCTTCCGACAAACTCCGGCTTGAACTCGACAAGGGGAAGCACCGTTTGAGCGGAAAGATTATCGGGGTGTTCTATCAACATCCAGGACAATACATTGCAGCACTTTTGGTCGGTAACAACATCGCGCTGGTGGTATACAGTCTGGCCTTTACCAACCTGATGCATCCTTTTATTTCAGGGATGCTTGTCAACGAAACTGTGAACTTGTTTATTCAGACGACCATCTCCACAATTCTGATCCTGATCGTTGCAGAATTTCTCCCTAAGGCGATCTTCAGGATTAATCCAAATATGGCCCTAAACTTTCTTTCGCTACCGGTAGCCCTATTTTATCTCCTCTTCTATCCGATTACCAAATTCGCGATAGGTCTCTCTAAAATGGTCCTGAAATTTATCTTCAAAGTAAAAATCGAACAGAAAAATGAGAACCGGGTATTTGGCCGAATTGATTTGAACAACCTCTTCGGAAGAATGAATGGGGTCAACTTAGCCCCAAGCCACAACATTGACAGCGAGATCAAGCTCTTTCAAAACGCGCTGGATTTCTCCAAGTTGAAGATCCGGGAGTGCATGATTCCCCGTACAGAAATGGTGATGCTCGAATTAAATGAAGATATGGGAATACTCCGGCAGAAATTTATTGAGACAGGATTTTCGAAAATCATGATCTTCGAAGGTTCTTCCGACAACATCATCGGCTATGTGCACTCATCCGATCTTTTTCACAACCCAACCAACATTCAGGGCTGCCTTCGCAAAATATCTTTCGTCCCGGAGACCATGGAAGCCAACAAACTCTTGAGCATTTTGCTGCGTGAACACCGGAGTACCGCCATCGTCGTGGATGAATTTGGGGGAACGGCAGGGATGGTGACCACAGAAGATATTCTCGAGGAGATATTCGGAGAAATTGAAGATGAGCACGACATACCTGATTTGGTTGGAAAGAAACTGAATGAACATCATTTCGTTTTCTCCGGCCGAACACCTATCTCCTACCTAAATGAAAACTACGGATTGCGAATGGAA
Organism: Prolixibacteraceae bacterium; assembly: GCA_023228025.1. Taxonomy (GTDB): domain Bacteria; phylum Bacteroidota; class Bacteroidia; order Bacteroidales; family Prolixibacteraceae; genus CAINVV01. Next base: position 16,940 of record JALOCD010000089.1, read on the forward strand.
GAAGATGAACAGTATGAAACGCTTGCAGGATACATACTGTATCATCATTCAAGCTTTCCAAAAATCAATTCTGTCCTGATCATTGATAGTTATGAATTTAAAATTTTGAGGAGTACCAAAACCAGAATTGAACTGGTGGAGATGAAAAAAATCAGTAATTTGTAAAATTGAGTGTTTTGTTCAGTTTTAAAATCCTAAAATTGCTATATTCGTACGCTCAAAAAACAGGATAAAAGATTTATCAGTTAAGTAAATAAATAACCAGAAAACGGATGGCTACATTAGAGAAAATCAGAAACCGAGCAGGGATAGGAATCACCATTTTTATTGGATTGGCGCTGGCAGCATTTGTTCTTGGAGATGCTGTACAATCAGGCAGTTCGATCATGCGTGGCAACCAACAGGAGATTGCAAAGATTGCCGGTAAAAGCGTCGATTACAAAGAATTTCAAAAGAAAGTTGACGACCTCTCAGATATTTACAAGATGAATTCTGGATCCACTTCTTTGGATCAGAAAACGACGGAACAGATAAGGGAACAGACCTGGATGTCGTTGGTAAGGAGCATTACCATGAAAGATATCTATGAAAATCTTGGCATCGCCGTTACATCCAATGAACTTTTTGACCTAGTTCAAGGGGAAAATCCTCATGGCATCATTCAAAGTCTCTTCCGCGATCAAAAAACGGGGACCATCAATCGTGCAGCCCTCATCCAGTTTTTAAAATATCAACAGTCGAATATCAATGGCCCAGAGCACAATTACTGGCTGTTTGTTGAAAACCAGATTCTGGAGGAACGCAGCTTTACCAAATACAACAATCTGCTCTCCAAGGGTATATACACAACCAACGATGAGGCGAAATTTAACCTGGATGGCAAAAACAAAAAGGTGAATATCGAATTTGTCGGAAAATTATACAGTTCAGTATCTGATAGTTCCATCAATGTATCACCAGCAGAAGTTGAAGCCTATTACGCTGCACACAAAGAAAAATACAAGCAGGAAGCCAGCCGCGAAATTGAATACATTCTTTTCCCTGTTGTTGCCTCGAAAGGTGATGAAGATAAGGTGATCAAATGGATCAATGATATAAAACCCGAATTTGCTTCGGTTGAAGATCCTGCTTCCTATGTGAACATCAATTCGGACAAGCAGTTTGATCCCGCCTTCTACAAAAAATCGGATCTTCCTGCCAATATCTCTGAATTTGCTTTCGCCGGTAAGGCCGGTGATATTTATGGTCCATACAAAGAGGGACAGAGCTGGAAATTGTGCAAGATTCAAAAATTCGAAGAACTGCCTGATTCTGTCAATGCCCGTCATATTCTCATTCGCGTTACTTCCCAGGCCGAAGCTGCAAAAGCCAAAAATACTGCCGACAGCCTGAAGCATGTATTAACCCTTGGTGGAGATTTTGCCGCCCTGGCGCGCAAATATTCCGGTGACGAAGGATCCGCCATAAAAGGTGGGGAACTGGGCTGGTTCAAAAGAGGGATGATGGTAAAACCATTCGACGATGCTGCATTCTTTGGAAAAGTAAATGACTATTTGGTTGTCTCTTCACAATTCGGTATCCACCTGATTCAGGTTACCAAACGTGGAAATACAAC
>JALOCD010000090.1 GCA_023228025.1 Prolixibacteraceae bacterium
CCTTTCAACCACTCGCCCCCTCACCCCCTCGCCCTCTCTCCCCGTCGTTTCTTCCTCCTCATCGACCCCTTCGCCCCCTTCGACCCCTTCGACAGGCTCAGGGACCGGAGCTACTTCTGATAAAGTAAATAGCGCTTCGACAGGCTCAGCGAGCAACGATGCTTCCACCGAAGAATCCTTCCACTACTACAACTCCGGCCCCAATATCTTCATCACCGGGGGCCAGCAGCGTGGCGTCATGTACGGGGTATTCGATTTCCTGGAAAGGGAGTTGGGCTGCCGTTGGTATACCCCTACCGTGAATGTGATTCCCAAAAGGGAGGAAATGAAATTTGTCTGGTTTGACCGTGCCGAAAAACCGGGCATCCGGGTGCGGAATGATTTCTATTTTGAGGCTTTTGATCCCATCTGGGCCACCCGCAACAAGATGAACGGGGCCATGGGCTACCGCGAACAACCCGGCGGCATCGAGAGCTACTGGGCGGTTCATACTTTTTATCCTTTGATGCCTCCTGCAGAATTCTACAAGAAACATCCCGAATATTACAGTTTGATCGATGGCAAACGGATCTTTGAACGTGCGCAACTTTGCCTGACCAATCCGGATGTGCTGCGAATTATCACAGACCGGATCAAAAAACGGATGAGTGAAAGTCCGGAATACCTGATTTACGATGTCTCCCAAAACGACTGGCACAATCCTTGCCAATGCGACAAATGCCAGGCCATCGTCAAAGCCAAGGGGGGCGAATCCGGACTGATCATCTGGTTTGTCAATCAGGTTGCAGAAGCTGTTGAGAAGGAGTTTCCTGATAAGTTTATCGGCACACTGGCCTACCAGTACACCCGAACCCCGCCAAAAGAGATCAAGCCAAGGCACAATGTCGTGGTGCGACTGTGCAGCATCGAATGTTGTTTCGCGCACGATTTCAAATCCTGTCCCGAAAACAAATCCTTTCTGGAAGACCTGAAAGGATGGTCTGCCATTGCACCCCACATGTACATCTGGGATTACGTAGTCAATTTCAATCATTATGTGATGCCCTACCCCAACTTCAGGGTACTGCAATCCAACATACAGTCGTTCAGGGACAACAATGCCATTGGCATCATGGAGCAGGCTTCTTACCAAAGCCGCGGGGGCGAATTTTCAGAACTTCGTGCCTACCTTATTTCCAAATTATTGTGGGATCCCGAATGCAACACCGAAGCAGTTATCAATGACTTCATGTACGGTTATTACGGTCGGGCCGGAAAGTTCATCAGGCAATATTTCGATCTGTTGCACAACCGTATTACGCCGGATACCCATATCCACCTTGGATTGACGCCGGGGGACGCAATTTTTTCCGATGATTTTGTACAACAGGCGTGCGATCTTTTCCATGAAGCGGTTAAAGTAGCCGACAATGATGAAATCGTTGGCCGGGTCGAGATGTGTTCACTTCCTGTCCTCTACCTCAAATGCAAACGTACCCCCGCCATTGCCCGTCAGGATGGCACCTATGAGAATTTCTGCCGTATTGCAAAACGCGAAAATGTCACCCATTACTCCGAATCGGGCGAGGTGGAGAGAAAGGCGTTTCACAGTTCGGTAGAAAATGGAAGATGAGAAAATGAGAAGATGGGAAAATGTGAGAGATTTGTGTTTAGAATAAAGAATTCGAATGATTTTTTCAAATCATTTTAATAACTTTAGAGCTAATCAATATTTAAAATTCTCATTTTCTCATCTTCTCATTTTCTCATTTTCTCATCTTCTCATTTTCTCATCTTCTCATTTTCTCATCTTCTCATCTTCTAATTAAAAATGCTACACTACGCTAAAAACTCAAAACTCGAAATTGCTGTCCGCCAGCCGGGGGCTGAACTCTTCTCCATCAAATCATTGAAAACCGGCCTCGAATACATGTGGGGGAGCGATCCTTCGGTATGGAACAGTTCGGCGCCCATCCTGTTCCCAATTGTTGGCGGATTAAAAGAGAACTCCTACCTCTGGAACGGCGTGAAATATGAACTCAAAAAACATGGATTTATCCGCGAAAACCCTGATCTTCAACTAACAGGAATTACCGCAGATTCACTGACTTTCGGAATAACCTCCAACAAGGAAACCCTTAAGATTTATCCATTTGAATTCGGGTTTACCATCAAATTTGCCTTGGAAGATACAAAAATCAGGGTTATTCATCATGTTACCAATACCGGCAAATCGCCGCTCTTCTTCTCGTTGGGTGGTCACCCGGGATTCAAATGCCCGAGGCACGAAAATGAAAAATATGAGGATTACTACCTCGAATTTGAGACCAATGAAAATTCATCCACTTGGTTACTCTTCGATGACGGGACGATTTCTGACAAAACAGCTCCTGTTTTCCACAACTCGAATGTTATTCCACTCACACACGAGCTATTCAGCAAAGACGCGCTCATTTTCAAAGATCTGAAATCCAAAAAAATAACGCTCCGCAGCAAAAAATCAGATGAAGCCCTATCCGTTTCATACGATGACTTCCCCTACATGGGCATCTGGGCCAAGACCAATGGCGACTTTGTCTGCATCGAACCCTGGCTGGGCATCGCCGACAAATGGGATACCGATCAGCGGTTCGAGAACAAGGAGGGAGTGCTGCAACTGGAGGAAGGCGCGGTGTTTGAAGCGGAGTATGTTGTGGAGATACACGAATGACGTGAAAAGACTTGGACGAAGGGGACGACTAGGATGACTAGGACGAGTCAGTCTGAGCTTCGACCCTTTTACAAGTTCATGGACCGGTTCACCGTTTCACAGTTTCCCTGCTTCAACGTTGGGATCCTCCCTTCGTCCTAGTCTTCCTAGTCGTCCTAGTCTTTACTTCCTCGCCAACTTAAGCGCTTCCGTCGTTGTATAATACTTCACAATCATATTCGGCACCTCCCATTCGGGCAGATTCCCGGCTTTGAGATATTCGAGGTATTGCTCGGTTACCTGGCTGAAATGGGCCTCATGACCGACTTTGTACACTGCCGGAATATTCACCTTCCAGGTCAGTTCGTCTACCTTCTCAAGGGTCATACCCGGATGGGCGCTGTTTTTCACCACTGCACCTTCCAGGGCAGCTGCAAACTCAGGGAGTGCTGTACCCGGATTGGCATGGACATAAAGGGTTGGCAGGTATTTTTCGGCCTCGCCTTGTTTGATCTCAACGGATGCCTTGGTGCCGCGTAGGATGGAATAATGGGTATCGCCCGAACCTTCGGGTGCTTTGTATTGCCATTCGGCTGTGACTTTGGCATGAATTCCCTTGATTTTATAAAGCATCTCCCCATTGGCATATTCATCCAGTTTTCCGTCTTTTACAAATTTGGAGAGGTTATCGGGAAATGCATCAAGTTTGGTGACGGCCTTAAACTCATCCAAAGTCAGGACCGTTGGATAGTGCCTGGCCTGAAGCATCTCGATATCTGATTTTTGCAGGATCACTCCGGGAAAACAGCCCCACTGGACCAAATCGACCAGGTGGGTGGATACATCGACCATTCCTTCGCCTTGCTGGTCCACATCGAAAAACCAACCCGGACGAACGAGGGCGGAACCTGAGACACTTTTGTAAAAGAAGTGCACACTGACTATTTCGACCGCAGGATGCTCAGGGGTACCAGGTTGCAGGGAGCCAAAAATTGCCGGCACCTGTGAGATCTCCTTCTGCACCATGGAGGTAATTTCGTGCCGCTCGGTCATGATATCATATAAAATCACACCCTTTTCAGCAGCAATTTTAAAAGACTCTTCCAGCAATGGGAAATTTTCCGGCGTAATGACCATTGGCTTATCAGCAAGTACATTCAACCCGGCCTCTACCGATTTTTTGATGTATTCCGTTTTGATACGGTTGTTGCCGGAAAGTACCACCACATTGCCCTGTTTCTCAGACAACATCTTCTGGAAGTAATCCGATCCCGTATAAATTACCTCATTCCATGCAGTTGGCTCTTCCTTCCTCGTGTTGTACCCTTCTATTCTACTGAGATGTTGCTTAAGGTCAGTACCCTCAGGAGCGTAGACCCGAACATCAGGATTCACCTGTTCATACATCTTCTTCTGTACCAAGGCTGCATGAAAGTGACCGGGATCGAGGGTAATCAAACACACTTCTCCCTTTGCTCCGGTAAATTTATTAGAACCTGCCGGTTGAACATTTTTCTTCACATTGCCGCAAGATGTAAGCAATGCCAACAATACCAAGCCCATCTGAATTGTTTTGGTTGTCATTCTTTTGTTTTGAAAATTAATATTAGTTTTTATTTTTAAGTGACCAAAGTGAACTAAAGTTGAAAAAAGCTTTTATCCCTCAATCCAATTTCACCATTCATCGTATAAATCAATGATTATATAAATCTTATTTCCAGTTTTTTAATCTTAGTAGAATCATTCATTTGATTGAACCTTTAATCTTATTATCTTATTCTCAGATAATCATAAAATAAGATAATAAGATCCACAACTCCACATATTCACTATTCTACTAAGATTAGTTTTAAGAATAAGATTTATATAATCCTTACTGGATCAATTTCATCAAACGTATACTAGTGCATCAAAATATCCCTACCGTTCGTGCAATTCGTAACAATTAGTGAAATCTTCCCGTTAGAAAAGCTCCTGCCGCTTCGTATGTTGCGCTTCATGCAACAACAACCACTTTTTTCGGTTCAATCCGCCGGCATAGCCAACCATCTTCCCGTCACTGCCAATGATCCGGTGACAGGGTACAATGATGGCCAATGGATTTTTCCCATTGGCGGTGCCAACTGCACGTGTATTTAAGGCAGAACCAAGGCTGACGGCCACTTCGCGGTAGCTTTTGGTGCTTCCATATGGCACTTTGAGCAATTGTTGCCATACCTGTTTCTGGAATCCGGAACCATCCGGATCAATTTCCAGATCAAATATGAACCTTGTGCCCGCAAAATATTCATTTAACTGGTGAACTGTCCTCAACAATATTTCAGGCAGTCTATCCGGTTCATCTACCTGCTCACCACTGAAAGAGAGTGATTTCAAATGTGTATCGTTCGAAACAAGGACAATTCGGCCTACCGGACTATCCATACTCGTATAATAGCTTCTCATTTCGGAAGATTAAGAATATTTGTCAGACGATGGCACAGTTCTTTTAAACCCTGAGGGTTATCCCCTCCTGGTTGTTCGATGGTTGCCCAACCCTGGTAACCAATTTCATCCAAAGCTTTGACGATGGCCTGCCAATTGTTGTCGCCCTCCTGCAAAGCCACGTCAAATCCGGCCCATTTGCCCTGTTTGTCCGCAATCTTACGGCTAAACTCTTTAATGTGTAGTCTGGCGATTCTCTTTCCAAGAATTCTGATCCAATGCTCCGGCCATCCGATGACCAGCACATTTCCGCAATCGAAATAGGATCTCACGTAAGGTGAGTTGAATTGGTCAACATAGCGGGCGGCCTCGAGCGGTGAAAGCAGAAAATTGTTCCATACATTTTCGATGGCAATGGTCACACCAAGCTTCTCTGCCAAGGGAAGGACTTTTCGAATTTCAATAATGGACAGATCCCAGCATTGGTCGTAGCTTATCGTTTCTGTTACCCTACCGGGAACCAGCAGGATGGTGTCTGCGCCGTAGGTTTTGGCATCTTCGAGGGTCACCTTAAGCGCCTCAACCCCCAGTGCCCGAACCTTAGGATCCGGATCGGACAATGAATACTTGCCGTGAAGGGAATCGCAAACAGATGGGATAATCATTCCGGTTTGTTTGGCAGCCTGGAGAACCTCCTCCCGATTGAGATGGCTGTACACCTCAACACCATCGAAACCGGCTGCCTTGGCAGCTTGAAATTTTTCCATAATGGAGGTTCCAAACCCAATATTTCCCCACATGATCCCTCTCTTGATAGATCGCATCGGGCTCTTTTCAGGTTGGGCAATCCCTAAATAAGGGGCTGCCATCACTCCAAACGAGGCAGCAATTGTGTTTCTGGTAAATTCTCTGCGTTTCATGCGCTAAAGGTTTAAAAAATATAAATTGTTTGAAAAGTTTGAAGGGTTTTAGAAAGTTCAGTATCCCTGGAAATTGCTCCCCAATTCAATATTATGCTCCTTCCGTCCGATGTGGAGTGTGTCTCTATTTTAAACATTCGTATGCGGACGGTTATAGGCGAAATCGGCTGTTTCTACTAAGATTGCTTCTGAAAAATAAGGTTTATATTATCTTGATATTCAATAATCTTATTCTCTCCGTTTCTTTTCTTCTCCGTTTCCCCGTTTCGTTTCCTCATTTTCTCAACTTCTCAGTGCCCATCTTCAACGCTTCCCCGCTTCATTGAAGAGTTCTCCCACTCTCCCCTTCACCCATTCATTTTTAAGAGGGAACAGCCTCAATTCCAATCACCGGAATCACCTCCGGAATATTTGGAACAGGTCCGAAGACATAGGTTTTCGGTCCCAGTGAAAGACCGGAGTTCATCATCTCATCCCAGGTAACATCCTTGCCGGTGTAGGCCGCGATTCTTCCCATCATGGTGATAAGGGTAGAATTGACTTGCGCCTCAGCATCGCTGAACTGTTTTCCCGTACGAATCGCGGTAACCAGATTCACATGCTCCTGCACATAAGGATCTTTAACCTTCCAGGTCGGATCGGTATCCCCGTCTTTTGGGTATGGATATTTCCACATTACCGTACCATCCGGATGAAAAAGCGTACCGTTGCAATCGGCATATCCCTTGGTACCCACGATGATTTCGCGCTTCAGGTTGCTGCATCCGCTAACCTGGCGTGCGGCGCAATGTGCCTCCATTCCGTTGTCGTAGATATATTCGACGCTGAAAAAATCATACTGGTCGCCTGAGACGCGCCGTTGGCGGCCACCCCAGCCCATGCATTTCACTGGATTCTTTCCGATATGCCAGTTCATTACATCTACCTCGTGGATAAACTGTTCGACGATGTGGTCGCCCGAAAGCCAACAGAAATTCACCCAGTTGCGAAGCATGTACTCCATGTCGGTCCACTCAGGTCTTCTCTTTTTCACCCAAAGCGCACCGCCGTTCCGAACCACATGAGCGCTGACAATCTCACCAATCTCACCGGCGGCAACCCTCCTGTGTGTCTCGACATAATCTTTTTGCACCCGACGAATCGTGCCGCTCACAATCGACAATCCCATCTGTTCAGCCTTTTTGGAGGAGACCAGAATGGATCGGGCGCCAACCGGATCGACTGCGCAAGGTTTCTCCATGAAGATATGCTTGCCTGCATTGACGGCTGCTTCGACATGTGCCGGTCTGAAATGGGGTGGTGTGCACAACAGGACAATGTCTATGCCGGCATCAAGCACCTTCTGGTAACTGTCGAATCCGACAAAACACTTTTCATCGGGCACCTCAATGTTTCGCTGTTTTTTTAGCTGCGCCCTCGATTCGTTCATCTTATCCTGAAAGACGTCGCCAAGCGCTACAATTTGAAGGTTTGGTCCGGCATCGACAAAATTGATGGCGGCGCCGGTGCCCCTTCCACCACATCCGACCAGTCCGGCGCGTAAAACTTTGCCGTCCGGCGCTTGATCAAGCATCGTTGACGAGGCTGTTTCCTTGGCGGGTTTGTTTCCTGAGCCTGAACAGGAAAGCAGCAAATTTGTTGCCCCCAATGCCGCAACACTCCCCAATGCTGAGGTGGAGATAAAGTTGCGACGAGAAAAATCTGATTTTGGTTCCATGGTTAAAAAGTTGAAAGTTGAGAACTAAAAGTGGAAAGTGGAAAGTGGAGAGTTTATTGTGTAGTTGATAGTTTGTGTTTTGAGGTCTTTATGGTGGCGACAAGCATGCTTATTAGTTCAGTGTTGTCAGAAATAAGTTGGGCAGCTTTTTGTGGGTCAAGCAAATTGGAATCTCTGAGTAACATGATCCAATACGCTGTTTCATTGGCTTCTTTGAGCGCAATGCTCATTTTTGAGATGAAGTCAGCCGCAGATTGAGCATGTTCGGCTTCACGGATTAATGCACCAATTGAAGTTCCGGATTTTAATAGTTGCCTGCTAAGAACATATTCTTTTTCAACGTTAGAAACGACTCTGCAAATTTTTACAATTTCCAACGCGAACACATAGCTCTTATCCCTTAAAACACTCTCCTTCATATTATTGCCAAATTAGCCATTCTAATTTCATCTCTCCACTCTCAACTTTCAACTCTCAACTTTCAACTCTCAACTAATTCATTTAATCTCCTTTATCTTGATATTCCTGTAATGTACTTCATCGCCATGGTCCTGGAGAAGGATGTGGCCGGTTGCATATTCGCCAAAGCCAGCGTGCTTTGCAAATTTGCTGGTTGCAACCAATGCTTTCCATTCCGGCGTACCGCGGGTATATTCTACGATCTTGATGCCATTCAGGTAGTGGGCCACTTTTTCACCCCTAACCTCGATGCGGGCACGTTCCCACTGGTTTACACCGTTGCTCCGCTTAACCGATTGGGCAGGATCAAATTTTTGAGAGTTGGCAGGGATCAGGTCGTACAATGAGGCCAGCGTGCGGTTGCCATTGATCCCGAGTTTTGCATCCGGATGCAATTTGTCATCCAAAATCTGGTATTCACAACCGATGGATGAAAACCCTTCACCATTTGGGTTGGGTTGAATAAAGTATTTGATCCCACCATTGGCACGCGGAGTAAACATGAAATCAACCTCCAGAACGAAATTTTTATACTCCTTTTCGGTTACAATGTCTCCACCTCCTTTGTTGTCCTTAAGGTTGGCAACGACTTCATTGTCCAGGATTGTCCATCCTTTTGACGGTTGTTTACCATCTTTTGCATTGAGCCATCCATTCATGCTCTTGCCATCCCACAACAATTTCCATCCCTCCTTTTGCTCGGCTTTGGTCAGGGAATTATTTAGATAACTGACTTCAGGGGCATCCGTTTTCTTCTGTTCCGAAGCCAGCTTTTCAGTTTTGATCCTGATGTTTCTCCAGCAGATTGTTTTCCCTTCGTCCTCTTTTCTTTGTCCGATGGCATGGACCTGAAGCGCAATCAGGCCTGAAGCCGTCACCTCATCTACCAGATTGACACAGGGTACGCCATTGAGCCAGGTGCGGATCGTGTTGCCAACGCATTCGACCCGGTAACTGTTCCATTCACCCTTTTTGTAAGATTTTTTTGCTGCCTGGTTGTATTCCATCGGGTAAAGCCATCCGCGACGCGCTTCATCGTAAATACCGGCCGACCATGCACGTTCTGAATCATCGCACTCCACCTGGTAGCCGTGCACCCTGCCGTTCATGACTGCAGGATCACTGATGCTTCTAATCTGAACACCGGAGTTGAGCCCACGATCCATCTTCATTTCATATTCCAGGATGAAATCCCCGTAATTTGCCGTCGTAGCCAAAAAACTGTTTGGACTGTTACAAATACTGGTCCCCACAATTTCACCGTTGATAATTTTGTAGTCTGCATTGCCATTGACAACTTTCCATCCATCCAGATTTTTCCCATTGAACAGATTGACCCATCCCGATTTAGCCGCAGAAGCGCCGGATACAAAAAGGGCAAGCAACAACAAAAAGCTAATTTTCTTCATTTGTGTCGATATATAATAGTTGGTAAATGTTTTTGCTAAAATAAACATCTTTTTCCATTCCGTTATCGCAAACGGTATCTTTTTCGAATTGATTTTCTACCCAAATCAAGTTACATTTGCTGCCATCATTTGCGAATCAACTTTGTGTTCCTTTGTGCATTCCTTTGTGGCCTTTGTGGTAAAAAATTTCAACACTAAGGACACAAAGGATTTCTCAAAGGTCTCAAAGTAAATTACCTTGAACTATTTGAGTCATACTATAACTACTACAATGAAAAGCAAACTATTTTCAATCCTGTTTCGAAGAGGTACGAGTGTCAATCCTCCAAGTCTATTAATCCCCCAGTCTCCTAGTCTCCAAGTCCCCCAGTCTTCCCGTCCCTCCGTCCCTCCGTCTCTCCGTCTCTCCGTCTTCTCCCTTCTTTTTCTTATATCTCTATACTCAGCAACCGCCCAACCCCGCACCAATCTTGAAACAGTCGACCCCACCATTGGAAATGTAGGAATCCTTCTGCAACCAACCCGCCCAACAGTCCAGCTGCCTAACCAGATGATACGCTTTTATCCGGTCCGGGCCGATTATCTCGATGACCAGATCAGCTTTTTCCCCCTAACCATCTCCTCCCACCGCAAAGGCGAATTGTTTGGTGTCATGCCATATTTGGGGGAGCCAAAGGCCGAAACCTGGGGGAAACGTCAAACTTATGATCACGATCTTGAAATAACCCGACCGTTTTACTATTCGACCTACTTCATTGACAACAACATCAAAACCGAATTCACCCCAGGTGCCAAATGCGGTATTTTCAGGTTTAGCTTTCCTGGTAAGGGAGAGAAATTTTTGGCGCTACGTGTTGTCAACCAGGGAAGTTGGGTGATGGGAAACGACGGAGGGACGGAGAGACGGAATGACGGGAAGACTGGGGGACCAGGGGACTTAGTGACCGGGAGATCGGGAATGACTTTCACCGGAACGGAAGAGTTTATGGGGATGAAAGCCTATGTCTATGGTGAAGTGAACCAGACCGGTCAGGCCGGGAAGGTGGACCTTCAGGTTTCTGATCCCAAAAGTGGCAAATCATCTGTCAAAGCGGGTGCATGGATTCATTTTGTCGCCAATACCCCTTCTGAAGTGGTGCTGAAATACGCTATTTCTTTTATCAGCATCCTACAGGCCAAAGCCAATTTGATGGCAGAGATTCCGGAATGGGGTTTCGACGGTGTCAAAAAAAACGCCGGGCAAAAATGGACTACCGTAATGGACCAGATTAAGGTAAAGGGAGGCACGGAAGCCCAGCGCCGCACATTTTACACCTCTCTGTACAGGCAGTACGAAAGGATGATCAACATCAACGAGCACGGTCAATACTATAGCGCTTATGATCATAAAGTACACGCCACCAACCGCGATTTTTTTGTCGACGACTGGATTTGGGACACCTACCTCGCCATGCATCCCCTACGATCGATCCTTCATCCAAAGCTCGAAGGGGATATGCTGCAATCTTATGTATCGATGTACGAACAGGGAGGCTGGATGCCTCAGTTTCCGTTGCTTTATCAGGATGATCCGGCCATGAACGGCTTTCATTCAACGGTGGCCCTTCTGGATGGATACCGCAAGGGTATTCGCAATTTTGATTTACCAAAAGCTTACGAAGGGATGCTGAAAAATGCCACACAAGCAACCATGCTTCCATGGCGAAATGGTCCGAAATGCATCCTCGACAGCTTCTACCGGGATAAGGGGTTCTATCCTGCCCTTTGGCCCGGACAGACTGAAACTGTCAAGCTGGTGCACGATTTTGAACGCAGGGAAAGTGTTGCCATTACCCTGGCCCATAGTTACGATGACTGGGCGCTTTCCGAAATGGCAAGGGAGCTGAACCATCCGAATGAGGAGGCATATTACCGAAAGCAATCGCTCAATTATCGAAACCTGTACCGTCCTGACAAGAAATTGATGTGGCCAAAAGATTCTGCCGGCCACTGGATCGACATCGATCCAAAATTCGATGGTGGTCCTGGCGGACGCGACTATTATGATGAAAACAATGGCTATACCTATGCCTGGCAGGCGCAACATGATCTCCGCGGACTCATTGGGTTGATGGGTGGACGCGAAGGATTCAATGCCACCCTCGACCAGCTCTTCCGCGAGCCGCTTGGCCGTAGCAAATTTGCCTTCTGGGCCAAATTCGCCGATGCCACCGGCATGGTAGGGCAATATTCGATGGGCAACGAACCCAGTTTCTTCATCCCATACCTATACAACTATTCAGGTGAACCCTGGAAAACGCAAAAACGTATCCGCTTTCTGCTGGACGTTTGGTTTAAAGACAACATCTTCGGCATTCCCGGAGATGAGGACGGTGGTGGAATGACTGCATTCGTGGTATTTTCTTCCATGGGTTTTTATCCGGTTACCCCTGGAATACCAACCTACAACATAGGCTCACCACTTTTCGAGGAGGTAAAAATATCTCTCGAAAATGGCAAAATATTCACCATCAAAGCTCCCGGATGTTCTGTTAAAAACAAGTACATCCAAAGTGCAAAACTAAACGGTCAGCCGCTTAACAAACCCTGGTTTACCCATGATCAGCTGATGAATGGAGCCGTTTTGGAGCTGCAGATGGGAGAGTTGCCCAACAAACAGTGGGGCGCGGGTGAGGCAGATGCGCCGCCGTCGAGCGTCGCGCAAGAATGACGGAGGGACCGGAATGACGGAAAGACTTAAATGACGAAGAGCTTAGGATTCCATACATAGAAGTTCGCAAGAAATAATAATTAATAAGTTTAAAAATGATTATTGGATATAAAGTAACAAAAGAGTTTAGAATGAAGCTGGTCCCAGTCAACCATTCTTTCCGTCATTCCGGTCCCTCCGTCATTCTTTCCGTCCGTCTGTCATTCTTGTCTCTCCGTCATTCCAGTCTTTCCGTCTCTCCGTCATATAGTCCCCAGTCATTTAAATCATAACATCAATCTCTAAACCCACCGAATATGTCCCCAAAATCACAATCCCCTTTAACCGAACACTGGCATGCCATCTACGTCCATTCCCGGGCTGAAAAGAAGGTGCACAGCGAATTGGCCCGGAAAGGGATAGAATCCTTTCTACCGCTTCAGCGCAAGCTTCGTCAATGGAGCGACCGTAAGAAATGGGTGGAAATGCCTTTGATCTCCGGATATGTCTTTGTTCATATCAGCCGGTTGCATTACGATACAGTCCTGCAAATAGACAACGTCATGCAATATGTGCGGTTTGAAGGAAAGGCTGCAGTGATCCGTGATCAGGATATTGCAGTGCTCAAGCGAATGCTGGGTCAAAGTGAATTGGACGTTGAAATTACGCAGGAAGAATTACTACCGGGCACTCAGGTCGAAATCATCGCCGGCCCCATGATGGGTGTCAGGGGCGAACTCATCTCCTTTCGTGGCAATAACAGGGTTGCCCTTCGCATTTTGCCGTTGGGCTTTACGGTGTTGGTGGAATCGCCGGGGATGAATCTGGCAATTGTTAAGGAGTAAAGCTTTTGGGGAGATAGAATTCACAAATTATTACCAATCACACGAACGGGAGGGATCATAGAAGCACTTATTATATTTACTGCAATTGATTAAATGATGATTATATAAACCTTATTTTCAGTCTTTTAAATCTTAGTAGAAACACGGATTGGATGAAATTCAAAATCTTATTATCTTATTTTCTGATGATCATATAATAAGATAATAAGATCCGGGTCTCCTGACTATGATACTTTCTACTAAGATTGGTTTACAAAAATAAGATTTATATAATCCTGATTTACAAATAAACCAGCAATCTTTGTTTCACTGATTGAGTTTACCTTCGACTTCGCTCAGGGACCGGTACTTCTTTCCGTCCTTCCGTCATCCCAGTCATCCTAGTCATCCTAGTCATCCTAGTCATCCCCTTCACCCCCTCTTTTTCATCAGTTTCATCCTACTTTCCAAAAATCTTCCTACTTTCGCTCCTAAACCAACTTATCCATACACCATGAAGGGCATTATCCTTGCGGGCGGTTCCGGGTCCAGGCTACACCCGATCACTTTAGGGACTTCGAAGCAGTTGCTCCCGATCTACGACAAACCGATGATTTACTATCCCATGTCGGTATTGATGCTGGCTGGTATTCGCGAAATACTCATTATTACCACCCCCGAAGAACAGTCCGCATTTATCCGGCTGCTGGGCGATGGCTCCCAGTTTGGTATTGAACTTCAATATGTTGTCCAACCCTCACCGGATGGGTTGGCACAGGCATTTATTCTGGGCGAAAAATTCATTGGGACCGACGATGTATGTCTGGTTTTGGGCGATAACATTTTCTATGGACATGGTTTTATTGAGCTCCTCGACAAGGCTGTTGAGCAGGTTACACTCCACAAAAAAGCAGCAGTATTTGGGTATTGGGTCAACGATCCTGAACGTTATGGCGTATGCACATTTGATTCAGGTGAGAATGTCACCTCCATCGAAGAGAAGCCTGAAAAGCCAAAATCCAATTATGCCGTCATCGGACTCTACTTTTACCCTAACTCAGTTGTTGAGATTGCAAAAAACATCAAGCCTTCTGACCGAGGAGAGCTGGAAATCACCACGGTCAACCAGGAGTATCTCGACCGGAATGAACTCAAAGTTGAACTGATGGGTCGTGGTTATGCCTGGCTCGACACCGGAACCCATGAATCCTTGCTCGAAGCCGGCTCTTTTATCGCGACCATCGAAAAACGCACCGGGCTCAAAGTCGCCTGCCTCGAAGAGATCGCCTTTCGAAACAAGTGGATAGATGAGGCTCAACTCCGGGAACAAGGAAATCTCCTGAAAAAGAATCAGTATGGACAATATTTGTTAAGTTTAGTTGAGAGTTGAGAGTTGAGAACTGAGAGTTGAGAGTGGAAAGTTGAGAGTGGAGAAAATAGAAAGCTAAACATGAAGCAGAGTGTTTTAAGAGATAAGAGTTATATATTCGCGTTAGAAATTGTAAAAATTTGCAGAACCCTTGCTAACGTTGAAAAAGAATATGTTCTTAGCAGGCAACTATTAAAATCAGGAACTTCAATTGGTGCCTTAATCCGTGAAGCCGAACATGCCCAATCTTCAGCTGACTTCATCTCAAAAATGAGCATATCACTTAAAGAAGCAAATGAAACCGAGTACTGGATCATGTTACTTAGAGACTCCAACCTTATAGATGCAACGCTAGCTAACCAACTTATATTATCTAACACCGAACTTATAAGAATGCTTGTAGCAACAATCAAGACTTCTAAAAACAAGCATTCATCCGGTTAGCCCACTTCATTTTTCCACTTTTCACTCTCAACTTTCAACTTTCCACTTTCAGTTCTCAACTTTCAACTCTCAGTTCTCAACTCTCAACTCTCAGTTCTCAACTCATGAATTTTCTCCCAACCCCATTTCCCGGCTTATACCTTATTGAGCCCAAAGTCTATGGCGATCACCGTGGATATTTCTTCGAATCCTTCCAGCAAAAAAAGTTTGACGAAGCCATTGGGAAGATAGAATTCGTCCAGGACAATGAATCCAAATCCGGATACGGTGTACTGCGTGGCCTGCATTTCCAGAGACCTCCCTTCACCCAGGCGAAGTTGGTCCGCTGCATCACCGGCGCAATTTTGGATGTAGTTGCAGACCTGAGAAGGAATTCCCCAACTTTTAAAAAGACATACTCAATAGAACTCTCCGGATCAAATAAACTACAGCTTTTTATTCCCCGCGGTTTCGCCCATGGGTTTGTTGTTTTGAGTGAAGAGGCCCTGTTTTCCTATAAGGTTGACAATTTTTATTCATTGGATCATGATGCAGGTATCTTGTATGATGATCCGGAATTGCTGATAGACTGGGTAATACCAAATGAGGCTCTGAAACTTTCCGAAAAAGACCGAGGATTACCTCTCTTTTCCGAAACTGTTTTGCCCTTTTCAATGTAAAAGCGCTCGGGTTTAAGCTATTTTCTTATCTTTGTACAACCTGATATATTACCTTCCGAATCCAAAAAAATCCCTCCTTTTTGTTTTCGACAATTTTAATATCTGTGTTATATTTGCTATTGCCTGGACCAACTTGGTTGATGACTGTGACTGAGGAGGCGAAGCTACGGGATGACTGGGATGACGGAGGGACGGAGAGACAGGAAGAAGCACAGGTCCCTGAGCGTAGCCGAAGGGTACCTCTTTTAGGAGCACCCCTGGTCCCCGAGCGAAGCCGAGGGGTAATGAGGGGGCTCTTCGATCAATGAAATGACCTGTCCCTGGGCGAAGTCGAAGAGCAATGTGAATGGAGGAGACCGGGTTCCAGAGCGTAGCCGAGGGGCGCTGACGGGACGATGGAAAGACTCGGGCGACTGGGACGAAGGAACAGAGATCTTTGGAATATTTGGCAAACACGATTATATAAAACTTATTTTCGTAAACCAATCTTAGTAGAAAGTATCATAGTCAGGAGACCCGGATCTTATTATCTTATTAAATGATCATCTGAAATACCCATGAGAATATTTTCACAACAACCGAATCCGACAGTCGGCGGATGGGTATTAGCTTCGCTGAACTTCGTTTCGTTAAATCTTTTTAATGGTTAATAATAAAATCCAAATGGTCGATCTTCTGTCGCAGCACAAAAAGCTGGAGCAGCAAATTTTTGAATCCATTCATCGGGTCATCGATTCTTCCGCCTTTATCAAAGGTTCAGAAGTCGCGGTATTTGAAAACACACTTGCAGATTTTTTACAGGTCAGCCATGTGATCACTTGTGCCAACGGCACGGATGCCCTGCAAATTGCATTGATGGCGCTCGAACTTCATCCCGGAGATGAAGTGATTGTTCCGGCTTTTACCTATGTAGCAACCGCTGAAGTCATCGCATTGCTCGGGCTCATGCCCGTAATGGTTGATGTTGATGAAGATACATTCAATATCTCTCTTTCCGGATTAGCCAAAGCCATAACACACCGCACCAAAGCAATCATACCGGTGCACCTCTTCGGACAGTGTTCCAACATGGAACCTTTGATGAAACTGGCCGAAGCCCATCACCTCTA
The DNA here is from genome assembly GCA_023228025.1 of Prolixibacteraceae bacterium. Taxonomy (GTDB): domain Bacteria; phylum Bacteroidota; class Bacteroidia; order Bacteroidales; family Prolixibacteraceae; genus CAINVV01. Next base: position 16,692 of record JALOCD010000090.1, read on the forward strand.
TGTCATCGAAGACAATGCCCAATCACTGGGCGCAAATTACGCCTTCTCTAATGGACACGTAAAGAAAGCCGGCACCATCGGCACCATCGGTTGCACTTCATTTTTCCCCACCAAAAATCTCGGATGCTTGGGAGATGGTGGCGCCCTCATGACCAATGATCCGGGATTGGCCGAGAAAATAAGGATGATCGCCAACCACGGCCAACGGAAAAAATATTACCATGAGGTGGTTGGTTGCAACTCACGGCTCGACACGTTGCAGGCAGCAATTCTGAATGTCAAACTGCCGCATTTGGAGGAATACCTGAATGCCCGAAGAAAAGCGGGTGACTATTACCAAATTGCACTCAAACATTTCAATTACGGAATTTTACCCGCATCCCTGCCAGCCACTGAACCAACTTATAACCAGTTTACGCTCAAAATAAGGGGTGGGCTTAGAGACAAAATGAAGGAATATCTGGAACAAAAAGGGATTCCTTCGATGATCTATTATCCCCTGCCTCTTTACAAACAAAAGGCATTCAACAAATTTGTCCCCACGGGTTTTTCATTGCCAGTTACTGAAAAACTCTGTGAATCAGTTTTATCACTTCCAATTCATACAGAAATGGCGGAAGATGAGTTGAGTTACATTTGTGAGATAGTTCTTGACTTTAAAGAAGTGGGAGCAATATAAATAGAGAGATTGAGATCCCCGAATTTCAAGATTATATAAATCTTATTTTCGTAAACCAATCTTAGTAGAAAGTATCATAGTCAGGAGACCCGGATCTTATTATCTTATTAAATGATTATCAGAAAATAAGGTAATAAGATTTTGAATCTCATCATTTCTGTGTTTCTACTAAGATTAAAAAAACGGAAAATAAGGTTTACATAATCATCATTTGATCAATTATAATAAATACAATAAGTGCTTCTAGAATCACTTCCGTTCGTATGATTGGCAGCAATTAGCTTCGCTGAACTTCGTTTCGTGAAATCTTTTTCAAACATTTCAACCCTCATGCCCGACTACTTCTCCCATCCTTCCGCAATCATCGATCCCGGTTGCACCATCGGCGCCGGAACAAAAATCTGGCATTTCTCCCACATCATGCCTGGTGCGGTGATCGGGGAGAATTGCAACATTGGTCAAAATGTTGTCATTTCTCCCGAAGTGGTGTTGGGAAACAACGTGAAAGTGCAGAACAACATCTCCATTTACACCGGTGTTATTTGTGAAGATGATGTCTTCCTGGGTCCCTCCTGCGTTTTTACCAATGTGATCAATCCCCGAAGTCATGTCAACAGGAGGGACGAATACGCCTTTACTACCGTGAAACGCGGGGCATCCATTGGCGCCAATGCCACCATTGTCTGCGGCAATGACATCGGCGAATACGCTTTCGTAGGAGCCGGGGCAGTAGTTACCAAACCCGTCGACCCCTATGCCCTTGTCGTTGGAAATCCTGCCATACAGATTGGATGGATCTCTGAGTATGGACTACGCCTGAACTTCGATGATAAATGCCATGCCATATGCACCGAAAGCGGAGATGAGTACGAACTCAAGAATGGTGCAGTCCGTAAGATTTAATTACGAATTACAAAACAATTACGAATTACGGAATTACGAATTACGGATGCCGCCGGCGTAATTCGTAATTTGAAATTCAATGTCGTTTAGTTAAGAAAACCTTCTAAAGGTATTGATTTTATTGATATTTTGATCAAAATTGTTCTTTGAAATGTTTGTAGTTAACGGATAATTTTTTATCTTGTAGGATATAAGGGGGTAACCTCAATTATCAACCAAATAGGAGACT
>JALOCD010000157.1 GCA_023228025.1 Prolixibacteraceae bacterium
CAAGAAACTTAAAATGCCTGTTCCTGCCCCAAATTCCATCGCCTTCATTGATGGGTTGAGTGAAACCATTGAGTCGAGGGCAGCAGCAATGGCTACCGATCTCTCCATGTGCATTTTATCTTTGTCCCATTCGCGGGCCAGGTTGTCAAAGTTACTCATCTGAAAAATTTATTTATTGGACAAAATTGTTGATCCATCATTGTTTGACCGACAGTGGATTTAAACATCATTTATTTTGTACTGGGAATTGCGGTACCACGAAACTGTATACCCGGTAAGCCAGCTCGCTCCAGGCGCTTTGATTTGGGAACGGGGTTCCGGGAAATAATTCCTGATTATTGGGAATAAAGTGGATTTTCACCCTTAATGCTTTTATCCCTTTGGTTAACCTGGCAGGGATCACAAACTCATCGTCGCGCAACTGCCGGTTAGAAGTTTGGGCCTTCAAAAAGCGGGGGTCTAACTCACCTCGTGGAAAGGTAAACAGACAGGTGTTGGCCCCGGCCAGATACCAAATCCCTGCTCTTTTCCACTGATGTTTTTTGGCGCCGACTTCATCAGAAACGAATACTTCAGCCGTTTGATTGGGGTAACTGTAGTCCAAAGTACGGCGCAGAAGTACACCTTGGTTGTCTGGTTCAATCTTAACGGTGAACTCAGAATTGCCACGTGTATAACGGCCATCCAGTACCTCTTCAGGAAAGATTTCCTTGCCCTCAAGATTGGAATATCCGGGCAATTTTTCTTTGTTCATTCTCCAGGGATCTTTGGGAAAAACGTCAATACCATATTCATATCTCGAAGATATTGTTTCTGTTTTGGAGGCGTCCGGGGAGTAGTAGTTGTGGTTTTGTTCGCTTTCCCGGCTACCAACATCAAACAGGTCGGTTTGGATAAGTGATGGTTTTGGCAAGCCATACCAGTAGCTCACACATTCATAATGTTCGATGGAAAGATCTTCCGCCCCGTGTTCAAACTGAATGACGGCACGTTTTCCGAAAGGCATCAGGTCGGCCAACAAGAAACGATATGCTGATTCTATCAAATCTTTGTCATTTTTGGCCATCTCTTTATTTCTGGCGCCACAAGGATGTCCGACCAAAGGTAAGGTCATGTTCACACCACCCCAATAATCGCCGCCACCGCCCCATTCTTCAGTTCCGGTTCCCTGGGCTTGGGGAGATCTGCTGTCGTCGAAGAAAAACCGGGGGTCACCTTCCAAGGTTCCTAGAACGCCGTCGTGAGAAAAGATGAATGAGTTGCCAACAAAACTGCCCGACCACTCTTCGTTGCCTTCAATGCCTTTTGTATCCAGATAGATCATATCACGACCGGGCTCAGGTGTTGGGATATCTTTGTAAGTAGCATGAAAATAGCTGGTTAGATTTTCCCGGATCATTAAAGGTTCGTAACGGATTTCATAATCAATTGCTGTGTTTCCGGGTTTTATTCCTGCCAATTCAAACTTTGCAGATTTAAAGAAGGGCATCGGATAATAACATGACAGTTCAACTTTTTTATTGGGATAGTCGTATCTGATGTTGATTGGAAACCCTTTCACCAGATATTCCTGCTGATCGCGGTTATACAATGTGCCTGCACCAAAGAACAAACAGATAGGGGCATCAATCGAAGGGTATTTTGCACCGTCCCAGGTAACAACCAGGTGCATTCTCTCCAGATCAAGGGCATTGTCTATTGGGAGCATGATCTTCAGCGCCCTGACCTGCGAGTTGTTGGCCTGAATTTCAGCAATAACAACCCGTTCTTTGTCCAACGTAATTTTCCCGTTTTTCGATGGGATATTTGCCGGAGCTATGTCGCTGCCTGACTGGTCCAATAAATTAAGGACATCTGCATCGGGAGCCTTGCTGATTTCGAATGAATTGATTTTCTGTGATAGGTTTTCTTCATTTGCGTACAAATGATAAATGTAATAGCCTGTGGCATAGTGAGTCCTGGAATAGGCAATTCGCATGGATTGTTCGAAAGGCATTGGAGTATAATCAAATCTGCACCTTTTGTTATCTCCCAGGTCCAGTTTAGTGGACGGGGAAATGTTGATTCAGGGATAAAATTGGAAGCTTTCAATACCTTTCTGGCATTTAACGGATCGTTCGTTCCGGATTCACTTACCAGATTATCACGACCATCAACCACAAAGTGCCAGGGACTGCCATGCCAAAAATTCGTTCGAAAGAAATAGAGTATCCCTTTGCCTTTCACGTCGAGGGAAACATTGTAGTTCTCTTCATTGGCAAAAAGGAAGTGGCTGGCATCGGCGGTTTCGTTTCCGCCAGTCCGGTCATAGGTACTTCTCATATAGGCACGTACTCCTATCCGCTGTGTGGGCCATTGGTCCCACATCCGGTAAGCATCCATTCCTATTGGAATCTTAGGAGGTGCGATGCTTTCCTGGGCTGAAATTGAAATAGTAATAATTTGGAAGAGGAATGTGGCAAACAAAAACCGAAGTTTGTAATTTATTTTTTTTGTTTTCATTTTGAAAGATATAACAAACATTTCTGAACTGACTGATTCTGTTTCTATAATGTGATTTTAAGGAGTCTCTTTTTTTAAAGAAAGTGGTTTTCCCTTCTCTCCCAAATATATGGCAATCAATACAAGATCACTGCCCTCTTTGTTAATTCCCCGGTGAGCCGTGTGAATTACTTCAGAAAAGGAGCTGTTTTCAGCAAACTTAAGTACTTTGTTGTCTTCCAGTTCTACTGACAATGTCCCTTTTAATACATAGGCGAAAACTGGATTGTCATGCTTATGCCAACCGGTAGTTTTCCCTGGAGGGATGGTGATTTTCAGCATCGTTACCTCTGAATTTGTTGTGTTGGGATAATTGATTTTTTGGCCCAAAGAGGTGGTATCCGTTTTTAGAATGGGTTCTATGATCAGATCGTTGTTGTATTGAGCATTGCTTTGCCAGCTCAAACAGCAGATGAGCAGGAAAACAAGAAAAATATATTTCATTTTAAAATGTGATTGATTTAATTTGTGCCCTATGTATCTTCCTTAGCGCCCTTTGTGGTAAAGTTTTTAAATTTAACCACAAAGGGCCCAAAAGGTACCACTAAGATAGCACAAAGTATTAGTTGTTACGTAATTCTTCAAAGGAGAGATTCATGATCGGATAATTTTTCCAACCCTTAAAATCATAATGCCACCATTCACAATTTTGGTTTAGGGATGGCTATCCGGTCAAACAAGTCTGCCGGCCAAAAATTGATTCGTTCGAACCCTGCCGGAACGGACTGCCGAAATTGAACATAAGCTTGTACTTTACCCTTCACGGTATAACTGGTTGCTTCACCATCTTTCCCGGTAGTAAACACACTGTATCCAGCAAGAATACAATCTTCCAGATCTACGTGCAATCGTCCGGCGGCATGGTGCCCCTGGGAACAGATGATTCCGGTCGATTTGCCACCCATCTCGGTTTGGGTGAAGTTTAGCACCACAAAGCGGCATCCTGTGGCACGAACACGCGCACATTTACTTGCATACGACAACGCCAATGCGTTGTCCGGATGTACCAGGGTGCAATCTTCCAGTATCAGATGGGGTGATTCGGGCATGGTCGTTTCCCAACCTCCGACCAATAAGGCCGCAGTATCGCCTACCCAGTCGAGGGCCAGAAAATAGCATCTTCTAAAAATGCTTGGTTCATTGGGCCTAACAACCGGATAACAGATTCCTCCGCCAAACGCACGGCCAATCCCGACACAATCCTCCACGATGATGGTAAAACCCTCTCCACTTTTGTCGGTCAGGTCCCAAAAGAATCCGGCATCGCCGCCTGAGGTATAAAGGTTGCGGAGAATCCAGCGGTCCCAGCCGATCCCTGAAAAGCTCTTCTCTGTGAATTCGGGCCGCCAACCTTTGGAGGTAGAGCGAATGGTGCCCCACCAATCGTAACTTTTAAACCCCCTTTCCGGATCACCGGCATCGATGATGATTCTCCCTGTGGCGCCCGACCCCATTTTGCCATCCACATCTCCTGTCAACAGGTTGTATGAGCCGGGTGCTCCTTTAAATGCCGGATAGAGATTGGCCTCCACATAGGTGTCCGGTCTGACAATGATCTCGTGTCCCTCTTTTTCGTCAGGGATGGCTGACAATGCCGACTGAATAGAATGGAAAGCACATTTCCAACTCGATCCATCCGAGTTATCACCCAGTTTGGAAACGTAAAAACGGGATCCTTTTCTACCTTCAAAATTTTTGTCTTCCGGGTCAACACTTTTGGAAGAAGCAAACGCTCCTGTATTTAAAAGGAGCATTAATAAAAGAAAATTCCTTACCAGGAAACCATTCCTATAAAAAATAAATATGGTCATACAGTGGCTTTTTGAATAGATCGTCCTTAAATTGCATACAAGATAGTAGTTAGGATTGGAAAATGTAGTGGCAAGAATGGAAATAATCAAAGAACATAACGTTCAACAGATGCGGCAGGCAAAAATTGATTCGATTGCATGTGGGATTCTATGGAATGAGCTGCCCTCTTTTTCATCCATTTTCATTATCTTGCTTATCTTTCCCATTAATTCATTTTGTCATGAAAACACCATTAAAACATGGATTTGCGGCTCTTTGTGTGGTATTGCTGTTGGCCGCATTCACCCCAAAGGAGAATAAACAAGCGCCCGCGAAATTTATTGCCATTTCCGGTCCTGATCTTACCACTCCCGACGGACAGAAATTTTTCATTCGGGGTATCAATCTGGGAAACTGGCTAAATCCAGAAGGTTATATGTTCGGCTTCAAGGGAGCCAGTTCAGCGCGTTTGATCGACAAGGCCTTCCGCGAACTTGCCGGTCCCGATTTTACAGACCAATTCTGGAAGAAATTCAAGGACAACTATGTTACACGCGAAGATATTCGTTTCATCAAAAAGACTGGGGTCAACTCTATCCGGTTACCCTTTCATTATAAGTTATTTACGGATGAAGATTACATGGGACTTTCGGTGAAACAGGATGGATTTCAGCGAATTGACAGTTTGTTAAGCTGGTGTCGTGAATCAAAGCTATACATTATCCTCGACATGCATGATGCACCCGGAGGGCAGACAGGCGACAACATTGACGACAGTTATGGTTATCCCTGGCTGATGACCAGTGAGAAGAGCCAGGAGACTTTTGTGGCCGTCTGGAAGAAAATTGCTGCTTACTACAAGGACGAGCCGCTCATTTTGGGGTATGACCTGCTGAATGAACCGATTGCTCCCTATTTTGGCGCGGATATGGTCAAGCTGAATGCTGAGCTGGAACCACTCTACATGAAAGCAGTAAAAGCCATTCGTGAAGTGGATAAAAATCATATCGTCTTGCTTGGTGGCGCTCAGTGGAATGGAAATTTCAAAGTGTTTAAAAATTCAAAGTTCGACAACAAGATGATGTACACTTGTCACCGCTACTGGTGTGATACGTTGCAGGCCAATATCCAGGACTTCGTCCATTTTCGCGATTCAGTGAATCTTCCGATATATATGGGAGAAACAGGCGAGAACAACGACAAATGGATTGCTGCATGGACACGCCTGATGGTCAAAAATAACATAGGATACCACTATTGGCCTTACAAGAAAATGGGGAGACAGAGCTCCATGGTCACGATTCCCAAACCGGAAAACTGGCAGATTATTGTGACCTTCACCGAAAGCCCAAGAAATACCTTTGATGATATTCGTCGTGCCCGGCCAGGTCAGGAGTTGGTTCAAAAGATCATGAACGATTTTCTGGAGAACTGCAAGTATTCAAAATGTACTGAAAATAAAGGATATATCAGGGCAATGGGATTGGAATGAGGATATTTGATCTAACCACAAATGGTCGCAAATAAAACACAAATAATTTCTCCAAGGCGATGATTTGTTGTCATGATGTTGTAAATTAGACAAATAGATTTATGTAATTATCATTTGGTATTATGCATATAACTTGAATCAAAAAAGATCCCGACAAATGATTGTTCATTTTGCCGGGATCTTTTTGTAATTGAAGGAGAGGTTGGATTGACGATTAATGCCAATGAATCCAAAACAATATCAATTGGATTTGATGAATTTCTTTTCTCCGATGATCCGTTGGTCGTTGGAGATTCTCAAAACATAGATGCCTGTACTCAGGTTTTGAATGTTGATGTCCGCATGACTTGACCCGTCATTGGTTATTTGCTCAATGTAAACACTGTGTCCTGAGAGATTTTTGATTTCAACTTTCAGGGTACCTTCAGCCGGGTTTTTGAAGTCAATCCTAATGATCTCTTTTGCCGGATTAGGATAAAGATCTACTTCTGATTTGTTGATGACATCTGTTGTGGCAATACTCTTCATCACCACTACCTGTTTGGTACTTTCTGAGACGCCATTCAAACCGACTGCTTTTAACTGTACATCGTAAATGCCGTCATTTTGGAAGTTGTAACTCACTGATGGACCATTTTTTGTAACCCCATTGCCAAAATTCCATTCGTACTGTACACCATCGACTGGGGCCACAACTGTGAAATTATTCACGCCTCCAACCGATGTCGATTGCCAGAGAGGTTTGGAAAGCAAGGTAAAAGATGTGGTTTTCTGACAAACATTCTCAACGGTCGCCTGTACGGTATATAGCTTGCCCGGACAGAGGATTCCAGCCGAACTTCCGGTCCTGCCATCCGACCAGAGAAACTTCACGTTGGGAATCTCTTTCCCCGCCTCATCAAGCAACTTGACCGTTGCACTTCCGTTACACAGATTGTTGGTCGGATCGAAAAGCAGGAGGTTGATTGGCCCTTTGCAGTTAGGCAGGATGGTTGTAGTAATCTCCTTAATAGTAAGGATATTAATATCAATTCCTTCTTTGCAGGTTGTGACCTTCTCAGCGTACTTCTGATAGGTAAATTCAACATATTGTCCCTCCTTGAGCAGGAAATTGACGCTGATTTTTGCCGGGATAAGCCGCACATTGTTTTCCATGGTGGTTATCAC
>JALOCD010000124.1 GCA_023228025.1 Prolixibacteraceae bacterium
TGACAGAAGAAAGACTTGTCACTTTGCCTCTTCCTTTATATGTCACTGTGGTTGGGGTTACAGTACCACCATCAAAAGTCGTTTTCAACTCACCTGTACAGGTTTTATCTGCTGAAGATACCTTTACCAATACTGAATAGATATTGGCTTTGCTGAAAGTATGTGAAGGATTAGGTGAATCGGATACTGTATTGTCGCCAAATGTCCAGTAATATTTGGCTCCAGCAGTCTGCGGATCTGTTTTAAAGCTGTAGCTGGCCGGGGTAGTGCTGTTTCGTGTACTGACAATTTTTACAATACATGCCGTAACCGGTGGGGTAACCGCAGCGGCTTCGACTTTAAGGCTCATCTCACCGTAACATACCTGGGCATCAGCGCCTGTTCCGTTGGTTACCTTAACGTGCAGCACATAGGTTCCGGCCTTGGCGAAGGTATGGGATGGCAACTTGGTATCCGAATTTGGGGTTCCATCCCCGAATGTCCATAAATATTTGGCAGTTGCGGCTGTGGATGCAGGATCAGTTTTGAAGGAATAGATGAGTGGGTTTGTACTGCTTTTGGTGGCAAGAATGGATACTTTGCAATTAACAGCCGGAGTTACTGTTCCACCATCAAACTGCGCGCTCAGCTCACCTTTGCATGTTACAGGTGCAGCGTCCGTCCCTGATTTTACCTGAACATGTACCACATAACTTCCCGCTTTACTAAACGTATGGGTTGGTATTGGGGAATCCGAAACCGTATTATCTCCAAAAGTCCATAAATATTTGGCTCCTGCGGTCTGCGGATCCGTTTTAAAGCTGTAGCTGACCGGGTTGGTCTTGTTGGCGGCAAATAAGATTTTTACCGTACAAGTGTTTTGTGCAAACAAACCCGTCATAGAAAAAAGCACAATGAGAAGGGACATAATACTTTTCATAACTCCTTGTTTTTATGTTTGTTAGTGAATTGATATCCAACTGAGGCACGAATATAACAATTTATTTTGATATTTGTATACTAAACTGTTATACAATATACATGAAACTGTTGTACAAATAGATAAGGAGAGAAATTAAGGTCAGTTCTGGTCTCTTGGTTTTTATTCAAGTTCTTTGTATTAAGTAAAATAGGGAAATGATACTTTCCTGAAATCCTGAACCTATTTTTGTTTAGAAATGTATTTCCCATTGTTTTATCTTATATATTTGCATTCAGAACTATGAAGCTGATTGTAACCATATTATCCTTTTATATCCTAATGCTTACCGCTGTGCCATGTTCGCATGCAGTTGCAGGTCATTCTACTTGTAAGATGGAGCAATCAAAAAGCATGACAAACCATCATGATTCAGGATTAGAGATTGATCATTGTTCTCCCTTCTGTACCTGTAATTGTTGTGCAACACCAGTGGTAACTTCGGATGCCATCTTGCAATTTACTTTTGTGAAATATTGTCAGCACAACTATCCTGGATACTACTCTACCTTTACCACCTCGTTTTTTGCGACGATCTGGCAACCGCCTCAATTGGTCTGATACATGAAAATTACCATCTGATTTGACTCCATACTGTTGCCAATGGTATGGGTCAACGGTTTTTGTATTAAATCAATTCATTGTCAGCATGATAGAACGTATTATCCATTTTTCAATCAGGAATAAATTTATAGTAGGGTTGTTCGTATTGGCTTTGGTAGGTTGGGGCACCTATTCACTGACCAAACTACCCATTGATGCCATTCCTGACATCACCAACAACCAGGTGCAGGTCATTTCATCGGCCCCTTCCCTGGCAGTTCAGGAGGTCGAAAGTTTCATCACCGCCCCCATTGAGGTGGCAGTCGCCAACATTCCCGATATCGTTGAACTCCGTTCCATATCCCGTCTTGGGTTGTCGGTTATCACGATAGTTTTCAAAGATAATGTGGATGTTTATTGGGCAAGACAGCAACTCAGCGAAAGGCTCAAAGAGGCAGAAGAGGTAATCCCTCCGGGTCTTGCGAAGATTTCACTTGCACCCATCTCTTCCGGCTTGGGGGAGATTTACCAGTACCGGCTGGCGGTTGCAAAGGGATTCGAAAAAAGGTATTCCCCAATGGATCTTCGTACCATTCAGGATTGGACAGTCCGAAGGGAGATGCAGGGGACTTCAGGCGTGGCCGATATCAACAGCTACGGCGGTTTTGTCAAACAATACGAAATAGCCGTCAATCCCGAGCGACTCCGGGGCATGAACCTTACCCTGACGGATATTTTTCTGGCCCTTGAGAAAAACAACGAAAATACCGGAAGCGCCTATATCGATAAAAATCCAACTGCTTACTTTATCCGCGGCATTGGGTTGGTCAAAAATCTGGAAGACATCGAAAAGATCGTAGTCAAATCCAATAACTCCGGAATCCCGATCCTGGTAAGGGATGTGGCAACGGTCCAATACGGGAGCGCTACACGCTATGGCGCGTTGGTCGTGGACACCACCGAAGCCGTTGGCGGCGTTGTGATGATGCTCAAAGGCGCCAATGCCCATGAAGTGATTGACAATGTGAAAACCCGGATCGCATCCATACAGACCTCAATGCCGGAAGGCGTACTGATTGAGCCCTTTTTGAACCGGTCTGATTTGGTCGGACGGGCTATCCGAACCGTTTCTACCAACCTCATCGAAGGTGCGCTGATTGTCATTTTTATTCTGGTGATCCTGTTGGGCAATCTTCGTGCCGGACTGGTGGTCGCCTCTGTCATTCCTTTGGCCATGCTCTTTGCCGTGTCGATGATGAACCTTTTTGGTGTATCCGGAAACCTGATGAGCCTGGGGGCCATCGACTTCGGACTGATTGTCGACGGAGCGGTGATTATTGTCGAAAGTGTGGTGCACCGAATTACCATGAGCAAACACCATCACCCCGGGATTGCAAGGCTTTCGCAGGAGCAGATGGACGAAAATGTGTTTGACTCTGCCAAAAGGATGATGAGTTCGGCCACTTTCGGCCAAATGATTATCCTGATCGTCTACCTACCCATTATGGCGCTGGTAGGAATCGAAGGGAAAATGTTCCGCCCCATGGCCCAGGTCGTCTCGTTCGCTTTGCTTGGCGCTGCCATCCTGTCGCTTACGTACGTTCCGATGGTTTCGGCCTTGTTCCTTAGTAAGAGAACGGAACACAAACGCAATTTCTCCGACCGGCTGATGGATTGGTTTCACAAAGCATTCCAACCGGTTATATATTTTGCCTTGCGGCGGAAGTTTTTGGTTTCAACATGCGCAATCCTTCTGTTTTTATTTAGCCTCTTCCAGTTCAGTAGTTTGGGTGGAGAATTTATTCCACAACTCGAAGAGGGGGACCTTGCCGCAGGTGTAATTACCTTGCAGGGAGGATCACTGAGCAATACTGTCCAATTGGTCGAAAAGGCAAATAAAATCCTGCTCAGCAATTTCCCCGAAATCAAACATGCCGTTTGCAAAATCGGGGCCGGAGAGATCCCGACAGATCCAACGCCCATGGAAACCGGCGATTATATCATTACCCTCAAAGACAAAAGTGAGTGGACAAGCGCTAAAACCCGTGAAGAACTGGTCGAAAAAATGGCTGAAAAATTGGTCGTGCTGGCAGGTGTCAAATTCGAATTCCAGCAGCCCATTCAGATGCGGTTCAACGAATTGCTTTCAGGTTCAAAACAGGATATTGCCGTTAAAATTTTTGGGGACGACCTGAATACCCTTTCGGCGAAAGCGGCATCAATCGAGAAAATCATTCAGCAAATTGAAGGCGTTGCGGATATCAACGTGGAAAAGGTTACCGGACTGGCGCAGGTGCAGGTCGACTACAACCGTGATCGCCTGGCGCAATACGGTCTCTCTGTTCAGGACGTGAATCGCGTCCTCCGGGCAGCTTTTGCCGGAAGTCAGGCGGGAGTGGTGTTCGATGAAGAGAGACGTTTCGGATTGGTGGTTCGTCTGGATCAGGATTACCGGAAGAGCCTGGACGATGTGAGAAATCTTTCGGTGGCCCTTCCCAATGGCGGACAGATTCCATTTGATCAGGTGGCCGATATAAGGATTAAATCCGGCCCTGCCCAGGTTTCCAGGGAAAATACCAAACGAAGGATCACTGTCGGATTCAATGTCCGTAACCGGGATGTGCAAAATGTGATTAACGAAGTTACCAGGCAAATCAACCAAAAGATCAAATTGCCAACCGGATATTATATCTCATACGGCGGTCAGTTTCAAAATCTTCAGGCTGCAAAGGCAAGGTTGTCCATTGCTGTTCCGGTAGCATTGCTGTTGATTTTTGTACTGCTCTTTTTTACCTTTCATTCGGTCAAACAGACATTACTTATTTTTTCAGCGGTACCCATGTCGGCCATTGGCGGCGTGTTCGCACTTTGGATGCGTGGGATGAACTTTTCAATTTCAGCAGGTGTTGGGTTTATTGCACTTTTTGGCGTCGCGGTACTAAACGGTATTGTATTGATTGCAGAATTTAATCGGTTAGAGAAGGAGGGAATAACCGATATCTCCGCAAGAGTCCTGAAAGGTTTGAACATCCGGTTGCGACCGGTTATCATGACTGCCGCGGTTGCTTCCCTTGGTTTTTTGCCGATGGCCTTGTCCAATTCGGCCGGGGCTGAGGTTCAGAAGCCGTTGGCAACAGTGGTGATCGGAGGTCTCATCTCCGCCACATTTCTCACGTTGGTCATCCTGCCGGTCTTCTACATTTTATTCTCATCAGGTCAGTTGAGGTCTTCAATCCGGCGTAAGTCCGTTAAAACAATTTCCATTTTGCTGTTTTTACTTGCCGGTTCCTCGATGATCAATACCACCAATGGGCAGCTATCAAGGCAACTGAATCTGCACGAAGCCATCCAGATGGCGCTCGACAGCAACCTGGCCGTGCGTTCTTCCGCCTATTCCGTTCAGGTGCAAAAGGCATTGAAAGGCGCCTCGCTGGACCTGCCCAAAACCGCCATTGAAGGTCAGTACGGACAGTTCAACAGTTATGGCAAGGATAATAGTTTCACCTTGTCCCAATCCTTCGCTTTCCCAACGGTCTATCTTAATCAGGGCCGGTTGGCCAAAGCGGGTGTTAAAAGCAGCGAATGGCAGTTAAGCGTTTCACAACTTGAGATTGCCACCGAAGTAAAGCAGGTTTATTGGCAATTGGCCTACTTTCATGCAAAGCAGAAGTTGTTGGCTTACCAGGATAGCCTCTTTTCGGGATTTCTGCGGGCGGCTGAACACAGGGCGCGACTTGGGGAGACCAACCGGTTGGAGATGATCACTGCACGGTCACAAAGCTTGGAGGTGAAAAACCTGTGGCAACAGGTCACGGCAGATTTGACCATCGCAAAACTGAAATTACAGACGCTGCTGAACAGTTCATTGGTTGTGACGCCAAAAGATACCCTGTTGACCAGGGCAGCGTTTATTCCATTACCCGACTCTCTGGCATTGGCAGGGAATCCCAATCTTGGATATGTAAAGCAGCAGGTTCAAATTTCACAATTCGAAAGGAACCTGGAGAGGAGCAGGATAATGCCGGACTTTACCATCGGATATTTTAGTCAGACGATGCAGGGAACCCAGGAGATAAACGGTGTGCCACGGACTTTTGGAGCGGGGGAGAGGTTCAACGGCATTCAGGCTGGAGTTACGATCCCTTTGTGGTTTGTACCCTATACCGCCAAAACAAGGGCTACTAAACTAAAAGCGGAAGTTGCCCAGACAAATGCCGAATATTATTCAAAATCGCTCGGTGGTACTTATCGTTCCCTTTTGGGAGAATATACCAAATTCAGTAACAGTGTAAACTATTACGAAAAACAGGCCATTCCTGAAGCAAACATTATCATTGAACAGGCAACCCTCAGCTTCAAGGCCGGGGCTATGGATTACCTCGAATACATCCTGAACCTGAGCCGCGCTTTGACTATCAAGCAGAACTATCTGGATGCACTGAATAATTACAATCAAACAATAGTATCTATTGATTTTATAACGGGAAAAACCTTTTAAAAATGTGCACGAAATCCTTTGTGAAACACCTTGGTGCCTTGGTGACTTTGTGGCAGGAAAAAAAAATACCACTAAGGCTCAAAGACACTAAGGTATCACAAAGAAAAACCAGACAGTTTCTTGGTAAATTGGCAATAGTTTGAAAATAAACATATTAGATATTGAATTCTAAAACATCATGATTATGAAGAAATATAGAATCCTGATAACCATCATTGTATCAGCATTTATCATCACCTTGGTTTCATGTTCAGGGGGAAAGAAACCGGCTGAGGTTAAGGCCATTGAAGTTCTCCCGGAGGATATCGTTGAGCTTCGGGGCGACCAGATCCAGCTTGCCGGCATTCAAACCGGGGCAATCGAAACACGTGCATTGAGCGGTACGCTTAAAGCTAGCGGCACGGTTGCCGCGGCTCCCCAGAACCTGGCAACGGTGAGTATGCCGTTGGGCGGCTTTGTCAAGAGCACGACACTGATGCCGGGTAATTCGGTACAAAAGGGTCAGACACTGGCCATTTTGGAGAACCAGGAGTTTGTCGATATTCAACAGAATTTCCTGGAAGCAAGGAATAAGTTCGAATATGCCGAGGCCGAATTCAATCGGCATACGGAACTATACAAAGATGACGTTTATTCACAGAAAAATTTGCAGCAGGTCACAACGGAATACAAGAACCTGAAGGCACAGGTAAAGGCGCTTGAGCAGAAATTGGCGCTGATCGGAATTAACCCGGCGAACTTTCGCGAGGAAGATATCACCAGGGCTGTCCCGGTGGTTTCACCAATCTCTGGATATGTTAAAACGGTCAATATCAACATGGGCAAATATGTTGCCCCTTCAGATGTACTCTTCGAAATTGTCAACAGCGACAAGTTATTTCTTGAACTGACCCTATTCGAGAAGGATGCGGATAAAGTGACCTCAGGACAAAAAATCCGGTTTTTTATCAACAACGAGACCGAAGAGCACGAGGCAATGATTTATCAAACCGGCAAGTCCATCAATGCCGACCGCACCTATAAAGTTTATGCCAGTGTGACAGGTGTTTGCAAAAACATCATTCCCGGGATGTATGTAAATGCCATCATTGAATCCTCATCCAGCAAGGTCACAGCATTGCCCACCGAAGCCATTGTCAGTTTCGACGACAAGGACTACATCTTCATTTTCGACAGGAATAAGGAGGAGGGAGGCAAACCTTTTACCGAATACCGCATGGTTGAAATCCGTAAAGGTGTTACCGACAGTGGTTTTACGGAGATCGCCCTTCCGCAGAATTTTGACATTCAAAAAGCTCGTGTCGTCTTGAAAGGAGCTTACAACTTGCTTTCGGCAAAGAAAAACGCGGGTGAAATGAGCTGCTGATTAATAATTTAATTTATGGTTGCCTATAATAAGTCGCTGACCCTGAAGTATTGATACCTTCATAGGTAACATTAGAGGCGATAACAATGGATTGTCCATCGTTACTCATTGTGATTGTACTGCTGTTTGACCAGAATACATAATCAGGAAGATTATTTGCCGGAGCGTGCCACCACAATTCCAGGCAATTCCATGTTGTAGATGACGTTTTGCTGATGTTCTTTATTTTAGCAGCGCCTAGAGCGATTAATCCGCAATTAGCGACTGATTGCCAATTACTGCTAAACGAATAAAAAATTCCGGTTGTTCCTGATATTGTTATTCCTGTACCTCCTGAAGCCCAGTTACCATCTAAATTTAGGTTGTTTGATACAAATGTTATTTGGTTACCATATGCTGTTCCTGCGCTGTTTGTCGCATAAGCCCGAACATAATATGTTTTATTGGCTGAAAGACCAGTTATTGAACTTGAAAAAGTGCCAGAACCCGTACCATCAGATGACTTGTTATTTGCTGTTGTTGGATTTGTGTTTGTACTCCAGCATACACCTCTGGCAGTAACTGTTGCACCTCCATTGGAGGTCACATTTCCGCCACAGGTCGCAGAGTTGGCCGTAACAGATGAAGCTATTGTCGTTGTGACTGAAGGAATAGTAACTGATGTTCTGAAGGTTAACTCATTTCCATAGTATGTTCCTGAATTGTTGATGGCATATGCCCTGACAAAATAGGTAACTCCGGCTGAAAGAGAAGTAAGTGAACTTGTGAAAATTCCTGTTCCGGAACCGTTGGAAGTTTTATTATTCGCGGTTGTTGGATTAGAAGTGGTTCCCCAACACACTCCTCTCTGAGAAATTGCTCCTCCACCGTCAGAAGTGATATTTCCACCTGAATTTGCTGTTGTAGAGGTTATTGAAGTTGCTGCAGTAGTTATAATGGTTGGTGAATTCACTGCGGTTCTAAATGAAATTTGGTTGCCATAAGCCGTTCCAATACTATTTGTTGCGTATGCCCGAACATAATAGGTAGTATTTGCAGTAAGACCAATTAAGAAACTTGAAAAAGTACCAGAACCCGTGCCGTCTGATGATTTGTTATCAATGATAGTTGGATTTGAATTTGTACTCCAGCAAACCCCTCTGGCTGTAACCACAGCCCCTCCATTAGAAGATACAATCCCTCCACTGGTTGCCGTAGTGGAAGTAATTGAGGATGCAGTTGTTGTCGATAGCACAGGAACAGTAACTTCAATAACTTCATAGTTTATAGAAGTTTCGGTGGTTTTACTATTTGTTGAATTATCAAACAGTTCAACTTTAATGTTAAAGGTTCCTTCATTGACAAATGTATGGACAGCGGTGCTGTCAGTGATCTTTGTGTAAGAAGAGGTCCCATCCCCAAAATTCCAGACATATTTGGCCGATTTGGGGGCAGTTCCGTTTGTACGCGCAATGAATTTTACCTCTTTGTTGGTTTCTCCTTTTGTCTGGTCTGCAGAGATCTTCAAGTATAAATAATTTATCGTCATCCATTTGAAATCGATGAAATTGTCGAGATATTTCCCATTATTATCCAAAGCTTTGGAGTCCCATCCCACTATGTAATATCCCAATTTATTAATTCCAGGTTTAAGAATGACATATAAACCGGATTTTAGGGAAGTCTTTGCATCAGACACTCCTTCTTGTCTGTCAATTCTGGCGCCGTTTTGATTGTAAACATAACATCCTGTCAGCTTTTGACCTGAAACTAAGTAATGTAGGCCAATGGTTGGGGAGATGATAATTGTGTGCAATGTATCCTTTGTTACCGTCGTGCCGTCTTGAAGTTCTGAACCGGCGCCGCTCTTATTCCAAATAGTATATGCCGGGAAGATGTTTGGAGCGACAGTTCCTATTGTATTGTTAACCAATTCCTCAAAGCGTTTCCCAATTTTGTTCCATTCAATATAAGCCGATTTAGCATAATAGTTTACAAAGTTGTATGGATGCGAGGTAGCATTGCCATTTTTTTTGGCAATGTATGGATCAAATTTGTTGTCTTTGAAGTTAATATATTGTTCAATGTCAGGCAAGTTGGGATCGGATATATACAGCTTTCCGTCGCTGACTGAAACCTGATAACAGATTAAATCATGACCTTCATACGTTGGTAATCCATGCTGATCTAAACCAAATAACCTGTAAATCCCAATACCTTGAGGTTCTCCTGTAACAAGCATCGTTCCAGCAATAGTAAGTAATTTGAGCTTATCCAGCAGCTGATTTTTATCAATATATTTTTCGGATATGGTTGCTATCATACCATTCCAAATAAGATCTTTGTGAATAACTGAGCAAAACCTATAGCCTTTGGCGTTGTCTTGCCACAAATTTGAGTTGTCACTGAATTTATTGAAAAGACTTCCTAAAGCGGTTTTCTTTTCGTAATAATACCACATCGCTGCTATATTTTGTCCGGAGCAATGCCCACCCGTATTTAGGTAAGAACCATAGTTGACGAATTCCCAATCATCCCTACCAGGTTTAAAACCTGAGGAAATAATTTGTTGGCCATTCAACAAACTTTCCGAAATGGAACTGATGATCATTTTTGCACCTTGTGGTAAAGTGCTCTTGAAATTGAATTCACCGCTTTTTAAATTGCTGCATGGTAAGAAATGCCTGGTCAGGAGAGTGATTGAAGTGGCAGTAATGCTTTCAAAAGGAATTCCTTCCAGTCTTCCTGTGGCTTCGTCA
Organism: Prolixibacteraceae bacterium; assembly: GCA_023228025.1. GTDB lineage: Bacteria > Bacteroidota > Bacteroidia > Bacteroidales > Prolixibacteraceae > CAINVV01. Next base: position 10,104 of record JALOCD010000124.1, read on the forward strand.
TAATAGAATCCAAGAGGAATATTTCCCTGAGGAATTTTTACAGGAATGGTAACACGCATCAAATCATTTGAGTAGCCACCTTCGCATGAGATTGAAATGATCGGGGAGATTGGATGGAAATTTGTCCCAAACTGATGATTCTTTATTTCTGCATAAGAGACTGACAGCGACTGAGTTGTTGAAAAAGAATTGGTAGGTATTACGATTTCCATCCCATCAACAGGGGTATTGGGTTTTGAAATTTTCACAGTAGCACCATCCAATCCAACAGTACCTGTGTATAAATCGGTGAATGATCCGGTTGTGATATTGTTGGAGACAATATTCTGCTCTTCGGGAGAGTTGGTTTCCGAGTCGGATGGCTTGAGACTGGTCTTATCGCACGACCACACCATCCCTGCAACAATCAAAATGAAGAGTAAGGATTTACCCATACATTTGATTTTTTCTTTATTTTAAAAGGCAACTATACAACCCCAACCAAGGTGATCATACAACCGGAAAGAATCTGGTATCAGATAATTAGCCTTTAAATTTAGTAGGTATCACATGAAAAATCAATAGCCCTTTTGGGTCATTTTTCTTGTGTCATGTAAGATCATGCGATAAATTCTAATCTGTTATTCGTAGAAATATCTGATTGGACGGCCATATCCTTTCTGTTGGATGCAGTATAAATTTCGGACTTTGATATTACCTATCCAATAAGTAATGTATGAATCAAAATATTTGTATACTTTTAGTACGCTGATTTTTTCAGATATTTCCTAACCAGCGATCGATCAGATTAATCAGTAAATGCTTTCCATTAGGGCATCATACGCGAGGAGCCTAGTGTGCCCTGAATTTTTGAGAACTTAGAGACCTAAATTTATGTGCATTATGAAAAAATCATCCTTTCTCGTTTTACTCGCTTGTTGTTTGAGTACCTTTTGCATTGGGCAAACCGATCAAAAGAAAAACAAAGATTCGAAATCTGACCAATGGGAAGTAGTAGGGCAGCAACAAATTCTTCAACTTGAAGAGCTTGTGCGTAAAGCCAAAGTCGACAATGATGTCAAGACGCTTGGTGAAATCTTTGCTGATGAATATAAAGGATTGAACCAATATGGTGTTGCAACAACGAAAGTTGGGGCAATTGCAAATTGGGCCAACAGAAAGAACACAACCATTGTGCTTGATTCTGTTACTGTTACGCTAAATAGCAAAACTACTGCTGTCGCTCAGGGATTGCAAACGGAAGACGGTGTTCAAATGCGGTTTGAACACAGTTTGGTCAAACAAGGCGAACAGTGGCGCATTGTTTCGGTAAGGCAAAAACTGATTGAGTTTAAGGGGACAAAGGGAATTG
>JALOCD010000091.1 GCA_023228025.1 Prolixibacteraceae bacterium
TCCGGGACGAAATGATTACAGACTATGGCCCAATGAATACCCTGTGCGGATCGATCCCTGAAGATTCCGATCAACTGATGGAGATCGATTGCAAAGGAAGGCTGGTATTTCCCAGTTTTTGCGATCCTGATTCACATCTGCTCTATCCTTTCGGAAACCTCCCGACATTTTCTAACCGTGGTCCGCAAAGAATCAGAAGGGAGACCAATTTTTCCAATTCCTTTATTGGCCTTCATGAGATGTCTATCGGGGAGCTTTACCTTCAGGCAATTGATCATCTCAAAGAGGTTGTCAAAAAAGGTACCGGAGCTATCGAGATCAAAAGCGGGTACGGGCTGGAGGCAGAAGATGAGATAAAACTGCTGCAGGTCATAAGAAAATTGAAAAGTTCCACTCCGCTTGTGATCAAATCCACTTTTCTGGGATCCCACACCTACCACGAAAATTTCCGTAAATCACCTGCAAAGTACCTCGATCATATATTGGATATCCTGCCTGCCGTTGCACAAGATGAACTGGCCGACAACCTCGATTTGTACTACGATCATAAATTCCTGACAAGAAGTGAAACGGAGATGTTGATGTTTGCCGGTATGCGTGAGGGTTTGAATGTGAAGTTGCACTCCGATGAGTTGGGCCTGAACCGTCTCAATGAAATGAACCTTAAAGTTTGCCTGGATATTTTGGATTCCAATGATCCTGTTTCACCCGAAAAAATTGACAGGATGGTACGGGCAGGGATTTTTCCCGTCATCATGCCAGGCGCCTCTTTTTTTCATAATCTCTCTGCGTCTTCAGCCCGTGAGATGATTGATGCCGGTCTGCCGCTGGCCATTGCCACAGATTTCGATCCGGGGTCTATGCCTTCGTGCGACATGAAGTTCATGCAATCACTTGCCTGCATCAAATATGGAATGTTACCGGAGGAGGCCATCAATGCATCTACCATTAATTCAGCCTATCTTATGGGAATTGGCGACGGATATGGAACCATTACCAAAGGGAAAGCTGCCAATGTTTTCGTCACGAAAAAAATCCCATCATACGAATACTTCCCTTATGCCTTCAGCTCCGATTTGATTGAGATGGTGATTTTGGACGGAGAGATACAGTGAAGAAGGATAAAGGATAAAGGATAAAGGATCTAATCAGCATTGTATCTCATAACTCATAACTCATAACTCATCTCTCATCTCTCATAACTCATCTCTCATCTCTCATAACTCATAACTCATAACTCATTTCTAATTTTCACATTCCCGAAATCTCACATATAAATATACCTTTGCGATAAACTACCAAGTGAGCAATGGATATTGAGCAAACAGAACGGTTAAAACATATTACCGAACAGTTGAAGATGGGTTCAAAAGAAGCCTTCCATTTGTTGTTTGATGCCTACGCTCCCAAAATCCATGCATTTGCCTTATCTTACCTTAAAAATGAACCTGACGCAGAAGAATTGCTCCAAGAGCTGTTTTTAAAGCTTTGGGAGATGCGCGCTAGCCTGGATAGTTCCAAAAACATTAAATCATTTCTGTTTAAAATCTGCATTAATTTGATCTACGACATGATCCGTAGAAAAAATATTGAACAGGCTTATCTGAATTTTGTTGTAAAAAGCGACCCGACCAATAATAATTCAACCTTGCATGAAGTGATCTATAACGATATGCTAGTCAATTTGAATCAGTTGGTAGCCGTTATGCCCTATCAAAGGCAGCGCATCTTCAAATTGAGTAAAGAGGATGGGTTGTCGAATGAAGAAATAGCCATAGAACTCGGCCTGTCGAAACGCACCGTTGAAAATCAGCTTTATCGCGCTGTCTCTTTCTTAAAAGAAAAACTGGGGAGAAACTCCCTTGCCGGATTACTCTTCTTTTTCCTGTATTGTAGTTAATTTCCGGGTTTTATCGTTTCTATATTCAATAAAATATTGGGGAAATTATAACTCCCGGATGAGTATATTGAAACAGTAATTCGTATTACTGTCAAAAAATCCAAGATATGCCCCTTTCCATACGAAATATTATCCGCAAAGGAACTTCCGATTGTGCAGATGAAAACCAGGTACAGCAGCTCCTATCCCTGTTTCATCAACCCGAACTTGAGTTTGAATTAAAAGAACATCTTTTGGAAGATTTGGATCAATCCAGTGATTCTACCTTCAGCAAACCTTTTTTTGACGGACTGTTTGAAAAATGGTGGATAAAAAGAAAATTAGAAATTACAGGCGAACAGAAAAGAAACCATTTTGTCATACGACTATTACAGTGGGCTGCTATTCTGGTCTTTGGATTATTCTTCGGATATTATCTTCATTCCGGATTAAAGGGCACATCTCCTGTTTATTACACATCGGTCGCACCCAATGGCTCTATTGCAGAAATGCTTTTGCCTGATGGTTCACACATATTTTTAAATTCAGGTTCGAAAATTAAATATTCAATAGATGGCGCGGATGGAATGCGTGAGGTCTTTCTAACCGGAGAAGCATGGTTTCAAGTGGCCAAAATGAAATCGAAGCCATTCCTCGTACACACCTCCTGCTATGATGTGAAAGTGACAGGCACCTCTTTTAATGTCAAAGCCTATCAGGGGGATGATGCGGTTATTACCACACTTGAGGAGGGAAGTATAAAGATACAATCATCCGATAATCTGAAACTTGATGAAGAAAAAAATTTGATTCCCGGACAGCAATTGATATACAACAAGAAATCCGGAGCAATTCAGGTAAATGAGGTTAACACCAACTGGTATTCTTCATGGAAGGAGAACAAACTGATTTTTGTCAATATGCGACTGAAAGATCTTATGACCATGTTGGAACGTAAATATGGTGTTGATATTCAAATTGTCGATAAGGATATATTGGATTATCACTACGATGGGATTATTAAAAATGAAACAATTCTGGAAGTGCTTGAAATTCTGAAGCATACATTGCCAATTGAATATAAGATTGTTGGCCAGAATATTGTAATACAAAAGAAAAGGAGGCAAGCATGAAATAATAAAAAAAACACAAAGCCGGAGATGCTGTAACATCAACCGGCCCAATGAAGTTAATTAACTGGTGCTGTAACACCAAATAAATTATTAATTAAACACGTACAAATTTATGAAAAAAAAAGGAATTGCTTCTTTTTTTAAAAAATTAAAGGGGCATAAGCTAATTTTAAAGATGAAGCTAACATTTTTGATTTTGCTGGGTTGTATGATGCAGGTTTCTGCCACTGTATATTCACAGGCAACCAAATTTTCTTTCAATGTAGAGGACAAACAAGTTGTAGATTTACTGAAAGAAATACAGGACCAAAGCGATTTCAGGTTCTTTTACCAGAGAGAACAGGTGGATGTAACCAGAAAAGTGAATCTGAACGTTTCAGACAAAAGTATTGAAGTAATTCTTGACCAATTGTTTGAAGGGCAAGGAATTGCTTATAATGTATTGGAGAACAATTTAATCGTTATTACGCCTAAGAGTGATACTTTTACTTCTATTGCCAGCCAACAGCAGAAAAGGGTTTCAGGGAAAGTGACAGATTCGGCAGGAGCGACCCTGCCCGGGGTCTCGGTAGTGCTGAAAGGGACGACAATAGGCGTTATTACTGATAACAATGGAAATTTTTCAATTTCCAATATCCCTGGAGATGCAATATTGCAGTTTTCGTTTGTGGGGATGAAATCACAGGAGATTGCGATCGGCAACAAAACGTCTATTAATGTTACAATGGCGGAAGAGACCGTAGGCTTGGAAGAGGTCGTAGCGATCGGTTATGGTACCATGAAAAAAAGTGATTTGACAGGAACGGTCGTTTCAGCAGATATCAAGGCATTCAGGGAGTCGCCAAATGTATCCATTGTACAATCGCTTCAAGGGTCTGTACCTGGATTGGTAGTGGGTCAGGTAAATGCAGCCGGACAGAATCCTTCCATGATGATCAGGGGACAGAATTCGTTTCAGAGTAGTCTAAGTTCCCCGTTAATAGTATTGGACGGCATTATTTACCAGGGGAGTTTAACAGACATTAACCCATCGGATATTGAAACTGTGGATGTTTTGAAAGATGCCAGTTCTGCCGCTATTTACGGTTCTCAGTCGGCCAATGGTGTTATCATATTTACTACGAAAAAGGGGAAAGATTCAGGAAAACCCATATTCAATTTTTCTTCCTCCTATACACTTCAGACTCCTACAAGTCCACTTAAACTCCTTGACAGGAAGGGATATATCCAGCGAATGAATGATGCCCTTTGGGACAAGGGTGGATATTTGGCCCCTGATTACAAGACTATTAACTCTTCTTTCGATCCGTCTATTTTTTGGACCAGACCATCATTACTTGAGGCTTATAAAGCCGGCACAGAATATGATTGGTGGAAGGCAACTACACAAACCGGACATATCCAGGAAAATAACGTGAGCATGAGGGGGAAAACTGAATCGACATCCTATTTTATTTCAACGGGATATACCAACCAGCTTGGATTCATCATGAATGACAAATACAAAAGGTATACAATCAGGATGAACGTGGAAAACAAAATCCTCGATTGGTTTAAGATAGGGGTCCAATCGTTTATATCCTCAAGTGACTATTCAGGGATAACGCCGGAGTTATCTATTATAACTTATCAAAGTCCCATGAATACTCCATACGATAAAGATGGCAATCTTTTGGTAAACCCCTCAGATGTTCCAGCGTTGAATCCATTTTATTCCAGCCAAGTTGACAACCTGGAAAAAAGTCTTAGACTGTCGGGAATTTTTTATGCAGACATCAGTATCCCTTTTATAAAAGGTTTATCCTACCGTTTAAATTACTCTCAAAATTACATCACAGGCCGCAGTTATTATTTCAGCAAATTTGATAATAATTTTAATGGCGCCAGTTATAAATCCAATAGTGTTTATAATAGCTCAACGCTTGACAATATTTTAACCTACTCAAAGGAATTTAATAAACACAATATTAATTTAACACTGGTTACAGGTCAAGAACAGGGCGAAAGTGAAAGTACAAAGGCCGAAGCAACTAATTTTGGGATGATGGCATTGGGTTACAATGGTTTGGAGGTGGGAACTATTCCTCTGGTCTCTTCCAGTGCGGGTAAATCAAGCAGCCTATATTATATGGGCAGGTTACACTATAGTTACAACAATAAATACCTGGCAACTTTGACAGTTCGCAGGGATGGATTCTCAGGCTTTTCGGTGAATAACAAATTTGGGATTTTCCCTTCCGGCGCTTTGGCATGGGTGGTCAGTGAAGAAAATTTTATGAAGAAAAATCAAAAAATCATAAATTTCCTGAAGTTGAGGGCGTCTTACGGTGCAAATGGTAACCGTTCGTTGGGCAGTTATGGTACCCTCTCTCATGTTGGGGCCAGCCAGGGCTATGTTTTTGGTGATGGTTCATCCCCATACCTTGTACAGGGAATTTCAACTTTGGGCAACACCGGTTTAAAATGGGAAACCACCACAGGTACGAACCTGGGAATTGATTTTGCCATTTTAAACCAACGGATCAGGGGAAATGTGGAATATTACAATTCCAATACCTCCAATATCCTCTTTAATGTCAATATCCCGGTTATTACCGGATACTCCAGCATTCCAGACAATATCGGGAAAATACACAATAGCGGTACCGAGTTTTCAATTACCGGCTCAATTATTAGACAAAAAGACTTTAACTGGGATATGACCTTGAATTTTTGGAGGAACAGGAACAAGGTAGTCTCAGTACTTGGGATAGACAACAATAAAGATGGAATTGAAGATGACCTTATTGCAAACGGCTTATTTATTGGTAAACCGATGGGTGTAGTTTACAATTATGTAGCCGAGGGATTGTATCAAATTGGGGATACAGATATTCCAAAGAATTATTATCCAGGACAATGGAGGCGCAAAGATTTGAATAATGATGGCGTAATTACTCCGGACAAGGACCGACAAATCACCGGATATACAGATCCCGCCTATCGTTTCAGTATCAATAATCATTTTCAGTATAAAAACTGGTCCTTGAGGATATTTATCAATTCCGTGCAGGGTGGGAAAGATGGGTATTATGGTGCGAATAACCCTTTAATCACTTATGGTTTAAATCATAATAATACTTTCAAATGGGATTGGTGGAGTCCGGCAAACCCGAAAGCAGAATACCCGCAATTGTATTATGAAACGCCTGGCGGCTATACAGTATATAAGCAACGAAATTTTGTAAGGCTTCAGGATGTTTCGTTGTCCTATACGTTTGATAAAAGGTTTACCGATAAAATTGGGATTAAGGATTTAAAGATCTATTTGGCAGGGAAGAACCTCTATACCTGGACTAAATGGAATGGTTGGGATCCAGAGACAGGGCAAGGGATCCAGGCAACTTCGCCCGTTCTTAAAGGATGTACCTTTGGCTTGGACTTCTCATTTTAACTAACTTTAATAAAATTGTAATATGAAACGGATGAAATATATATTGGTTCTCATCTTATCAGGATTTTTCTTTTTTTCTTGCAACGAAGATCAATTACTGAAGGAGGTACCTCTTGATTTTTATAGTCCTGAAAATTCTTACGACACTCCTCAGGGCATCGATGTTGCCATTGTTAAGATGTATAGCGACCTTCGCACAGTATTTGTTGTGGATAAGGGTTATTATAGTATACAGGAAAGCCTACAATTCGGGACGGACTTTGGGCGGGATGCAAGATCTCCCGGCATCGTAGGTTACGTAAATTACACCACGGCTTTAACGCCTGTTTCGCAATATGCGATCTATTGGTGGAAGGCCATGTATCAAATTATTTCAGAGTCAAACGTTATCCTTAGCCGGATCCCTGCACTCAAATACCCTTCTGATGAAACTAAAAATGCAGCGATTGCCGAAGCCAGTTTTTTTAGGGGGTATGCATACAGATTTCTGGCGCATTTGTATGGTGGGGTGCCGATTACACTCGAAGAAATAAGTGCTGCGAAAAGGGATTTTACAAGGGCTACCAAGGCTGACGTTTATAAACAGGCAATCACTGATCTTACATATGCATCATTGAACCTGCCCGATATAACCAAAGTAAAAGCTGATGGAAGGGTCAGTAAGGAGGCGGCATTCCATTTTCTGGCCGAGGTGTACCTGGCAACCAAGGAGTGGGACAAATCAATATCAGCTGCATCCCAGGTTATTAACAACCCCAATTTCCAGTTAATGACCCAACGTTTTGGATCATTGAAAGATTCGCCCGGAGATGTTTGGTATGACCTTTTCAGGGTTGGGAACCAAAACAGGAGCAAAGGGAACAAGGAAGCAATCTGGGTGAGCCAATACGAAGACAATACGATCGGTGGCGGAGTTGGTATCAAGAATGAAAGGAATTGGGGCCCGTTTTATTGGAACATTAAAAGTCCGGATAAAGTGAATGGATTTATTGGTCCAACTTCGAAAAATGGCGGTCTTTGTCTTGGTCGTCTAAGACCTACTTTTTACACTGGCGACTCAATCTGGAATAGCGATTTTAACAATGATATGAGAAACAGTAAATATAATATCGTCAGGGACTTTGTTTACGATAACCCTAATTCTGCCTATTTTGGGAAAAAAGTAAGTGAGTTTCCTCCAAATCCATGGTCCACCAAGCATTTTGATCTTTACCCCTACCTTATGAAAGCGACAACCCCGGGGCAGCATCCTGCAACTATCATCAATCCGAAAACGGGTGTAATATTCAATACCCCGGATGCAGGTTCTGTTTGTACAGACCAGTATTGGGCCCGTCTGGCGGAGACTTATTTATTCAGGGCCGAGGCTTACTTAGGAAAAGGGGACAAAGTGAATGCGGCCGCAGATATCAATATGGTTAGGGTAAGGGCTAATGCAACACCGGTTGCGCCGGCAGCGGTAACCATTGATTACATCCTTGATGAAAGGTTAAGGGAACTGGCTTTAGAGGAAGAGAGGCGTTTAACCTTATCCCGTCTAGGAAAGTGTTATGAAAGGACGGTTAAGTACAACGAATGGGATGGTCCGAATATGAAGCCTTATCATGAATTATTCCCAATCCCTTATAGCGAGATTGAACGGAATACCGGTGCCGTTTTGGAACAAAATCCGGGTTACAATTAATCTGTAAACTCTTTTAAGTTTTGCTACCCCGTCCGCTTGCGGCGGGGTAGTGCTTTTTTATCTGTTTCACAAATAATAAACAAACCCAATACTCCCAATCAACACCTGTTTGGTCACCTCCGTGCTTCCGTTGTTGAGTTTTTCGACCGATGAGGATTCGTTCGTCTTGGTCGTTTTAAGCTCTTCGAAATTGTTTTTAGATTTAGAGCGCTGGAAATCCAATGACGCTTTTAGTTGTAATTTGTCAGTTACCTTGAACCTAATGGCGCTTCCGGCCAGCAGATCCAACGATACATGAATGTTGTTGGTGTTGTGCTGCAAGTATTCCCAATTCCCTGTTGAAGGTTTATAAAGCAGTTTCTGGTTGGGAAGGTAGGTCACATTCATTCCGGCCATCGCTTGAAAATCCCAGGCAAACCGGTCGAAATTGAGGGAATAAACTGGCCCAAACACCAAACTGTTCGACATCCATGAATTGACCGTCAGCGTCAGGTTATCCCTTTCCGCCTCAGTAAATGGTACCCGTTTTTTCATCCGGTCCTCCATCATGGTCCCAATTCCATTGCGGTCGACCGCATTGTTGTTGAGCATAACCATCCCTTTCAGTCCCCAATGGTTGCTCAAAGGATAGGTGGCATCCAGGTTGAGGGCAAACCCATTCAAGGCAAATCCGGCCCCTGCATTTGCCGGATTGGTTGCGGCAAATGCCCCTGATGGCAGGCAGCCACCCATCGAAATCGAAAAATACCAATTGTCTGGTTGTGCAGACAACGTTATAGATAAGAGCATGAATGCACAAACAATCAGCAGGTTTCTCATGATGGATGAATTTTAAATCGTGAAATTCTTCAATAAAGCAGGGAAATAAAAGGTTGAATCATACCCTGAATGATCTTTCCGGTAGTCGGATCCAATTGAGATCCGAAGAGGCTGTGGGGGATTGAAAATATGCCGATGGTTACTAGCGAAGCGGCAACAACCCAATACCTGGATTCTTTTTTAAAGTTAAAGAGGTAGGCAATGACCCATGCCACAAAGGCTATCAATGTCTTGTTATCCGTTAGGTCCCAACCGTAGGGAACTCCGGCCCAAAGTTCGTCGAAGGCATATTTTTGTACCAGCGGGCCCATGATCAATCCGCCGACAAAGATTGTAGCCAGTGTTATTTTCATCATTTTCAGCGATGGAATTTTGAAAAGGGCGAAAACCCCGGCAACGTTGCTGAACAACATAGCCAGAAACATGATCAGAATATGCGGAATCAAAACGAATTCGGGCACATGACCCTTAAAACGAATGACTGTCGGCGTTCCGTTGTTCAGCATAACCTGCTCCGCAGCTTTGTTCAGTACGATTTTGTATTCGAGTTTGCCTGCCATCCCCTGATGGGGCAATGAGGCAGTAAGAACTCCCCCTTCACGCACCATCGGCAGTTTGATAAAATCTACTTTTTGAGGGAAAATCCTGTATTCAAGCGTTCCTGTCACTTCAGGATCCTGGAGAGTGATGGCTATTGGACAATCACCTTCGCCATCAAAAGATCGCAGTAATTTAAATTTGTAGGTCACTCCCGAAATGGTGGCCTTGGTTCTCTGAGGGTGTGTAGGGCCGGTCAATCGTTGGTACAAGGCTGCTGCAGCGGTAAGCAAAACAGCAAAAATCCAGATAAGTGTTTTCTTTGTCTGCATAAATGGTCTGTTAATGGTTTAGTCTCATTTTTGGTCAATTTACGAATGGTCCTCAGGAGAAGTTTCCCCGGTTTTCCAATCGTGGTTCTTTGACAAATAACGCAGTGAAATTACAACAATGCACCTGTGAAAAAAACAGCAGGCCGAATATTTTATTTTCCCGAAGAAAAATGTGACGCTTAGGCAAATGTGATGCAGGGATTTGCTATTTTTACACTTCATTCAAACTATTGAATTTTCTATCATGGAATTAAAATCGAAACTATTATTGGGAACCCTATTTTTACTGATGACAGCAGCACAACCCCTTTTCTCTAAAGATGGCGCCAAATCTAAAGAGGAGGGAACAGTAACATTTGCCGACAAAAGTGATCAAAGACGTGTCGACGTTCTGATGGATGGGAGACTTTTTACCTCGTATATCTGGCCACTCAATGTAATGAAGCCCGTTTTGTATCCTGTAATAACTGCCTCGGGAGCAGAGGTTACCCGTGGTTTTCCAATGAAACCAAGGGCAGGGGAGCGTGTCGACCATCCGCACCATGTTGGTATTTGGTTCAACTACGGGGACGTCAATAAGTTGGATTTCTGGAACAATTCAGAGGCGATCAAACCGGAAGAAAAAAACGGGTACGGGACTATCCACCACAAATCCATTGTAAAGAAAGATGGTGGAAAAGGGCATGGGGTTCTCGTGGTCACCGCCACCTGGGATACCCCTGACGGGAAAAAATTGCTGGATGAAACAACCGAATTGCATTTCATCAACCAGGGAAATACGCGCATCATTGACAGAATTACCAAATTAACTGCAGGATCAGAGCCCGTTTCTATGGCCGACAACAAGGAGGGGGTCATTGCAATTCGTGTTGCCCGTCAACTTGAACTTCCTCAGAAAGATCAAGTGATCATGACCGATGCGAAAGGAAACCCAACTACCGTGAAAGCCATGAGTACAGAGGGGGTAACCGGAAGTTACAGGACCAGCGAAGGAATCAAGGATGACGCCGTATGGTCGACCCGAGGAAGATGGTGCGAACTGAATGGAACCATCAACAATGAGAAAGTTGCCCTTGTAATTTGTGACCATCCTCAAAACGCCGGCTATCCAACTTACTGGCACGCGAGAGGATACGGTTTGTTTGCTGCCAACCCGCTTGGATGGAGCGTATTTACCAAAGGGAAGGAGAAATTGAATTACAGCATTCCTGCCGGGAAAACTTCAACCTTCCGGTATAGAGTGGTCATTCACAATGGGTCAGATCTTTCAGACGAAGCCATCAATGTACTGGCAGACGACTTCGCGAAAAAATATTGAGCTGAAACATGGCCCCACGATAAAAAAATCCGGATCGAATCCGGATTTTTTTATTTTTACCATTCGTTAGCAAACCATCACCTTCAACCAAATTCAATGGCCTTAAACTACATCTGGATCTTCTTCTTTGTGATTGCGTTCGTGATTGCGCTCATCAAACTGATCTTTCTGGGTAATGTGGATACCTTTTCGGAGATGGTGAACGCCACATTTGAAATGTCAAAAACAGGGTTCGAGATATCGTTGGGTTTGACAGGCGTATTGACTTTCTGGTCTGGCATCATGAAGATCGGTGAAAAGGGGGGGATTGTCAATATTGTTTCCAAACTGATCGGCCCATTTTTTAACAAGCTCTTTCCGGAATTGGGGAGAAACCATCCGGCTTACGGTCCGATGATGCTCAATTTTGCCGCCAACATGATGGGGCTAGACAATGCGGCTACTCCAATGGGCCTTCAGGCCATGAAGGAGATGCAGGTAAGCAATCCCAACAAGGAGGTGGCCTCAAATGCCCAGATCATGTTCCTGGTTTTAAATGCCTCGGGATTGTGCCTGATACCCATTTCTATCATGGTGTACCGTGCCCAACTGGGCGCCAAAGACCCTTCAGATATATTCATTCCCATCCTTTTTGCCACTTTTTTCGCAAACATGACAGGTTTGATTTCCGTCGCCGTTGTGCAAAAGATCAAACTCTGGGACAAGACAATTCTTTCCTACCTTTTTGGAACGACCGCCCTGGTGGCGGCGTTGATCTTGTCGATCAGCAGCATGCCTCAGGAACAGATCTCCATATTTTCAAAGGTTGCCACCAATGTGATCCTCTTCTCGCTGATCATGTTTTTTATTTTGTTGGGGATGAAGAGTAAAATCAATGTGTACGAGACCTTCATTGATGGCGCCAAGGAGGGTTTTTCCACAGCTGTAAGGATCATCCCTTATCTTGTCGCCATACTGGTAGCGATAGGTGTTTTTAGGGCATCAGGTGCCATGGATTTTCTGGTGGCAGGAATTAAATGGATGTTTGATTCGTTGGGGATCAATTCGGAATTTGTGGCAGCCCTTCCTACCGGATTGATGAAACCCCTGAGTGGCAGCGGTTCGCGCGGGATGATGATCGACGCGATGAAAATGTATGGGGCCGACTCCTTTATTGGCAAGCTCTCCTGCACTGTGCAGGGTGTTTCGGATACAACTTTCTTTATTCTGGCGCTCTATTTTGGTTCTGTAGGGATCAAGAAGACCAGGCATGCATTGGCCTGTGCGCTCCTGGCCGACTTGGTCGGTTTAATCGCAGCCATACTGATCGGTTACCTCTTCTTTCATTAATCCGGCACAAGATGAGACATAAATGGATCATAGAAGAGGTAGAAAAGGTATTTGAAGAGCTGGATGCCCACCTCATGTCAACAGCCGCAATAAGCGGGCTAAAATGCCCTGATTATTGCGGGATGTGCTGCCGAAAGGCTGATATTGAGGCCTCACCCCTTGAGTTTATGCCGCTTGCAGCCTGGCTTTATAAAACAGGTAAGGTGGATGACTTCCTGACCAGATTGGATAATCCCAGCCATGGTTGGTGTGCCTGTTTTGATCCAGATGCCGCTTCCAAAGGTGAGTGGGGATGTCAGTTCTACGAAAAAAGAGGTTTGATTTGCCGGCTTTTCGGTTTTGGTTTCCGGCTAAACCGTGAAAACCAACCCGTACTGGTTACCTGCAAAATCATGAAATGTACCCAGTCTGCCGCAGTCGCCAAAGCTGGCGAGATGGCTGCAGCCCATCCTGAAGAGATGCCTGTTTTCAGCAACTATTTTATGCGGCTGTTGGCGATCGATCCGGATCTTGCAGTTCCGCAGATGCCGATTAACCAAGCCATCCGTACGGCCATTGAGAAGCTGTATTTCTATTATCTGGACAAGGATGAAGATGAGCACTGAGAAGATGAGAAAATGGGAATATGGGAAAATGAGAGTCCCCATCTTCCCACTTTCTCATCTTCTCATCTTCCCACTTTCTCATCTTCTCATCTTCTCATCTTCTCATCTTCCCACTTTCTCATCTTCCCACTTTCTCATCTTCCCACTTTCTCATCTTCTCATCTTCTCATCTTCCCACTTTCTCATCTTCTTTTTTTATCTTGCTATAAAACGCTTTCGCCATCGTTTTGCCCCTGAACTTCGCACGATCGGCGACCATCCCTTCAAAGAGCTCATCCACGGTAGTACACCACACTTCCAGCCAGTGGTCGAAATGTTCCTTTTTTATCTGCATGTTGAAATGCAATGGCACCGGATTCCCAAAATAGTCGGGACGGCGGAGCAGAACAGTGTGCCAGAAGCGGTAAAGCTTTTTGTGGTGGGCATCCCATTTCCCTTCAAGCCGGTCGTTGAAAAAGTGACCTATCGTCGCGTCTTCCCTGACTTTGGCGTAAAATGCATCCACCAACCGGTGAACGTCTTTAAGTGTGGTTATGTCCTGGGCCATGCAGATACTTTTTGGTACTCAAAAATCGCAAAAAAAATCATACGAACCTTTGATAATTTGTGATTGACATCGATAAATACCAATACCCGGCACTTATTGAGAATGAATCTTTTTAGTACTACCTATCTAGATATTTAGATGAAAAGCGATAATTTTGGCCGAAATCAAATTATTAACAGATTTATGAAACCATCAAGGAGTTTTTATAACTGGATGAGCCTTACGGGGTTTGTAATTGCGGCAAACAGCTTGCTTGTGATACTTGTTTTGTTCCTTTTCTCGCTTTTTTCGGCCCAAAGCAATACCTATCTGGGTTTGTATATTTACATTATTGTGCCAATGTTTTTGGTCATTGGCCTGCTGCTGATCCCATTGGGAATTATTCTTCGTATCCGCAAAAAAGAGACTACGCCAGAAGATCAGGGAGCATGGCCAATTTGGAACCTGAATGACCCAAAATTTCGTTCAGGGTTCATCACAATCTCCGTCATTACAGTTATCCTGTTGTTGATTTCGGCCATGGGAAGTTACAAAGCATTCCAATATACCGAATCCGTAGAGTTTTGTGGCAAGCTTTGTCACCAGGTGATGGAACCTGAATATGTCTCTTACCAGCACTCTCCGCATGCCCGTGTTGCATGTGTGGAATGTCACGTGGGCGAAGGGGCCGACTGGTATATAAAGTCGAAATTATCAGGGCTTTATCAGGTCTATTCCGTTACCTTTAAAAAATACTCGCGTCCAATTGAGACCCCTTTGCACAATTTAAGGCCGGCCCGCGAAACCTGCGAACGCTGCCACTGGCCTGAGAAATTCTATTCTCGTAAAATGATCAACATTCGCTCCTATCTGACCGACTCCGCCAGCACCGAGTGGAACAACTCCCTGATGATGAAAATTGGCCCTGAGCATAGCGCGCAAGGGCTTACTGAGGGAATCCACTGGCACATCAACAAGAATTTCAAGATTGAGTATGTCTCTACAACGAAGGATAGGGAGAGTATTCCATGGGTCAAAATGACAAATCTGATGACAGGTGAGGTGAAAACCTTCATGGATAGCGATAATCCGGTAACAAAAGCAACCCTCGATTCGATCCCTACCCGTACCATGGACTGCATGGATTGCCACAACAGACCTTCGCATCTCTATAACTCACCGACCTTCTATATCAACAATGCCATGGTTGCCGGAAAGATCCCGAAGGATATTCCCTATATCAAGAAGGCTGCGATGGAGGCTTTGAAAACACCCTATACCAGCATGGATTCTGCCATGAATATGATCAACCAGACTGTTGTTGATTTTTACAAGGGCTCACATCCGGAGGTCTATGCCAAAGAGTCAAAGAGGATCACCGATGCCATAGCCACCATTCAGGCCGAATATAAAAACAATGCATTTCCTTACATGAAGGCGGATGCCACCCGTTACCTGAACCACATTGGCCACCTCGAATCGGACGGATGTTTCAGATGTCACTCTGATCGCCATAAAACCGAAAAAGGGGAGACAATTTCGCGCGATTGTAACCTCTGTCATGTTATTGTTAATCAGGGTCCTACAGGCAATGTTACCACCAGCTCGGTCGATAAGGCTCTGGAGTTTGTCCATCCTATCGAAATCAAAGGGGCATGGAAAACATCCTTCTGTTCAGAATGCCATAAAGTTCTTTATGAATAAACCAATTGAAAATGGGAAAATGGGAGGATGAGAAAATGGGAAGATGGGTAGATGAGAAAATGGGATAATGAGAGATAAGACATTAGACATGAGATCAAAAATCTTTGAAACCAATTTGGATGTTTCTCATTATCCAACATTCCCATCTTCCCATTTTCTTATTTTCTCATTTAATTTTTAATGAAGGTTTTACTGACGGGAAGTACCGGCTATATTGGCAAGAGGCTGCTTCAGAATCTTTCTGACAACGGGCACGATGTTACCTGCTTCGTTCGGAGCATGGAGCGTTTGATTGTGCCTCGTCAGACCACTTCGAAAGTGGAGGGCCACGAGATCGATTTGTTGAAGCCTATTCCTGAACACCTTCATTCCCTGGATATTGAGGTTGCTTTCTACCTGGTACACTCCATGTCCTCCTCTATCGGATTGTTTATGCAGGAGGAGGCCTTGTCGGCCAAAAATTTTGCCAACTTCATCAGCAAAACCAATTGCAAGCAGGTTATTTACCTGAGTGGCATCTCAAATTCCGAAAAACTCTCCCGTCATCTCCAGTCCAGAAAAGATGTTGAAGAGCTGCTGAGGCAGTCGGGCAAACACCTGACTGTACTTCGCGCAGGCATCATAGTTGGTAGCGGCAGCGCATCGTTTGAAATTATCCGCGACCTTATGGAAGTTCTGCCGGTTGTACTGGCGCCTGCCTGGGTCAAAACACACTGTCAACCACTGGGTGTTGCAGATGTTCTGAAATACCTGACGGGCTGCATGCTCAACGAAAAGACCTATGATGATATTTTTGACATAGGAGGTCCGGAGATCCTGTCCTACAAACAGATGCTATTGCAATATGCCGAGGTACGCGGACTTAAAAGGAGGATAGGTGTAGCTCCATTTTTCAGTCCAAGAATGTCCTCTTACTGGCTCTATTTCGTCACCTCCACCTCCTATTACCTTGCCGCCAACCTGGTCGACAGCATGAAGGTCGAGGTGGTGTGCAAAGACAACAGACTACAACAAATGCTAGGTATTCAACCATTAACCTACCGGGAAGCCTGTAGGAGGGCCCTGGAGCGTATTAATCTCGATACCGTGGCCTCAAGCTGGACCGACGCAATGTCTATGACCAAGAGTAACCAGCTTTTTGAATACCTCGATGTTCCGAAATATGGGATTCTTCACGATAGGAGAAGTTTGAAAATTAAAGGTGATCCCGATAAAATCCTGGAGAAAGTCTTCTCCATCGGAGGGGAAACCGGATGGTACTTTGCCAATTGGATCTGGAACATTCGCGGGGTGATCGACAAGATGGTTGGCGGTGTCGGACTGCGCCGCGGACGGCGTAATGCGACGGATCTCAATCCCGGCGATGCACTTGATTTCTGGAGGGTTTTGATTGCCGATCGCCCCAACAAACGATTGCTCCTCTTTGCTGAAATGAAGGTTCCGGGTGAGGCTTGGCTGGAGTTCCGGATCGTGTTGAGGGAGGATGGTTTTTACCTGACCCAGACTGCCACCTTTATGCCGAAAGGGTTGAGCGGACGGATCTATTGGTGGGGACTCCTACCCATTCATCTTGTGATGTTTCAGCAAATGATCAGGGCCATTGTGCATGAATGAAGAGGTGGATGTGGTGTCCAACATTTTTCTACCTTTGCACCATGGATACATTGGAATCAGCTTTCAAAATAGACCTGCATAACCCCTGGCTTGTGTTTCCGGCCCTGCTGTTCGGGCTGCTGATTACCTATTTTTTTATCAAATTTTTTTCCGTTTTCTTTCAGTTTATACAGGCCAAAGGTTGTCTGACCGTGCTGCTCATTACGCTTGTCGGATTGCCCGGAATTGTTGCGATTACCCTTTTGTCGGGCTATACATTTGTTGCATCCATTCTGATCCTCCTTGCGGTGATTGGGGTTATTACCGGTTATATAGCCCGGGATTCGGAGGAGAACGTTGGGAAATTCGGGAATTTTATCATGATTGTATCGATTACCACCCTGATATTGGCATTGTTCCTCGTGAAGTTTGTATAATTAACTTTTGCTATACCTCTGTATCATTGCCAATAATTCAGCCTTGTTGACAGGTTTTGCGAGATAATCGTTGCATCCGGCTTCGATGGCTTTCTCCCGGTCGCCAGAGATTCCAAAAGCCGTATGCGCGATGATGGTAACCTTTTTGTTGAACCGGCGGATTTGCCGGGCTGCCTCGTGCCCGTTCATTTCGGGCATTTGGATATCCATCAGGATCAAATCTATGTCGAGGTTCTTCCTGCAGATTTCAACTGCTTCAATGCCCGTTGTTGTTTCGATTACTTCTTTGCAATAATCTTTGACCGTTATTGAAATCAACATTTTTGATGTTTCATCGTCTTCTGCAATCAAGATTTTCAAATTTTTTAACGGGTGTTTTTCCTTTTCAGTCGGGGTAAATTTTTGATCAGCGTTATCTTCCTTTCCACTTGCATTGGGAATGGTAAAAAAGAAGGAAGAACCTTTGTCCGGTTCACTCTCAACCCATATCTTACCACCAAGCATTTCAACATAGGCTTTTGATATGCTTAACCCCAAACCGGCACCCTGGCGGGCCTGTACATTGGTTATATCAGCCTGTATAAATCGTTCAAATATAGCGGTCTGTCTCATTTTCGGAATCCCGATCCCTGTGTCTTTTACGTAAAATTCGAGGAAGTCACCCTTTTTAACACAGCCAACTTCTATCGTTCCTTCATCTGTATATTTTATAGCATTTTTAATGAGATTGGTCAGAATGGAATAAAGTTTCTCCCTGTCTGTATTGATTTTTGCCTCTTTGGCAGTCAGGGTATTCCCAATGATCAGCCTCATTCCTTTTTCTTCGGCCTGGGGCCTGAAGAAAGTATAAACAAATTCGAGGTTCTCGTTGACATTGGTTTCCTTATTGGCGACTTTCATCAAACCCGCCTCAATTTTGGAAAAGTCAACAATATTGTTGATGATATTGAGCATGCGTACACCACTTTTCTCGATGATTTTAATGTACTCCTGTTGTTCGTCTCCCGATAGATTTGGCTCTTTTAGCAGCTCGGCAAATCCAAGAATGCCATTCATCGGTGTCCTGATTTCGTGGCTCATGTTGGATTTGCCGAGCTGCT
>JALOCD010000151.1 GCA_023228025.1 Prolixibacteraceae bacterium
TCAGACCCGGAAGAAGTGAACCCAGAAAGATGAAACCAAAACGACCTTACTCGATGAACTACAAACGATTATAAATAAACGTTAACTAAACGACATTGATTTATATATCTGAAAATTTTGATCTTTTACATTTTATGAAGTTGGATTATAGGCGAAATAGAAATCAGGATTATGAAATCAATTGTTTAACGGTAGAAAATAATAAACTTTCCTTAGATAGATTAAGATTTGCGAGCATTACACCTCACATTTTGACAGTTCAAATGATCTGTTATGGAAAATTGAAACATATCAAGACAAAGGATTTCCCCGAAAATTTAAGACTAGAAAAACCAAAGCTATATTATCTTGAGCTTGAAGGTTTGCAAATGGAGTTTTGTGATTTTACTGAAGAAACAAAATACAGAAATGGGAAAGAAATAGTAGATTTTAATAAAAGAAAGAGAGATTATACAACTTCTTTACTTCGATTTCAAAATCATCCTTATAATCAATTGTTTTATAAAGATCTGAATTCAGATAATATTGTAATTGAATTTCCCGATGACACAAATAATACATTGTTTTATGAAAAATTTTGTGAAATTAAAGATGATTATATTTCAGTCCTATCTTTCTTTAATGGTGCAAAACTAAAGATAAGGAAAGAATGTACTGGTTCATATTACTCAATAGGAAAAATTGATTCTGAAATCGTTATAAGATACTCTTTCCTAAAAATTAAAAACCAAAGATTTAATAAATATATACCTTTAAATGATCCTTTTTCTAGAAGTCAAAAGATATTAAATAAATTGTTTGTTTTTTGCTTTGATAACTATGTCAACTGGAATGATAAACTGGATCTTAATACAATTATATATTTCTTAAATAATTCAGAAAAAGTTGGCAGTATAGATGAAAGAATTTTCATACAAATCATTGCGTTTGAAAGATTAACCACCAGGTATGCTGAATATCTTGGAGAAAATGAGGAATTCAAACCTAGTAGAGAAAGCTTCGAACCAATTAAGAAAAAATTGTATGATATTGTAGATGAGCATAAGAATGATTTTGGAGATGCATATGCAATTGTCAAAAGTAAAATTGGGAACATCAATCAGATCAAAAAATTGTCAACTAAAGAGAAAATGTACAAATTAATTCAAGACGTCAACATTCCTATTACTTCCAGAATTTGTGACCTTATTGATAATGTTAGGAATAAAACTATTCATCAAGGTGATATTGGGAATGGAAACGAAGCTCTTGTTAACTATTATTTATTGGATGAACTAATTCGTGAAATTGTACTAAGACTTATAAAATATGATGGACCAAGAGAGAGCATGATTTTATTGAACAACATAAACATGAAATCATAACAAAAACTATATGTCAATTGGCGTTTCCGTTCGGACAACAAAGTTCATAACACGCAACAATGGCGGTACGTCTCGACAGGAACGAAGCCCCCGCAGGCGCGGATTTGCAATCCGTGCCCACACAATTGATCCCCAAAAACTACTTTTGTAAAACAGCAATATCCGGGAATGACTCGGACAAATAAATTCTATTTTCCCTTTGTCTTTATTTTGTAACTTTAACCCTACCCGGCTTGGCAGATACCCTTTACTGAAGGGCACGGATTGCAAATCCGCGCCAGCGAGTTCAGCCAACAAATCCGCTAGCGCGATTTTTTAATAATGATATCTACATTGGGCAATGTATAAAATATCATCGTCAACTTTGTAAACAAGTCGGTGCTCCTCTGTAATTCTTCGGGACCAAAACCCGGACAAGTTTTGTTTCAATGCTTCAGGCTTTCCCGACCCGGTGTAAGGGGAACGCTGGCACTCTTTAACCAAAGAATTTATCTTTTGAAATACCCCCCCCGCTGGCGCGGAGTTGCAATCCATGCCCATACAATTGCCCCCAAGGACAACATTTGTATGACTGCCATATTCAGGGAATGAGCCGAAAATGCAAGTTTGATAATAACCACGTATAATGCCCTTGGACTGAGTTTGTATTTTGGAACATCTCCAAAATACTGGTTGGGATTGCATGAGGATCATGATTTGGTGGAGGCTTTTTAAAATAAACAGGGAAAGCTGAAAAGGATAAAGAAAAAATAGGATTGCGATCCTACTTTTCCCTACCCGATGCCTTCTTAAGCTCTGTGAGGAATTCGGGACTAACAGCAGATCCTAATCCTTCCGCTTTATGCACATCTGCCCAGGCCTTGTCATATTCCTTTATGTAATAATAATTTTTCCCACGGCTGCTATAGGCCTTTGCAAGGTTAGGATCTATTTCAATGGCTTTACTGAAATCGGAGATAGCTTGACCGAAATTACTTTGTTTACCATAAATAAACCCGCGGCTGTGATAGGCATCTGCATCCTGAGGATTTATTTCAATGACCTTGGTGAAATCGGAAATAGCTTGAGGTAAGTTGCCTTGTGTAGCATAGGCAAACCCCCGGTTGTTATAGGCCTTTGCAAGTTTAGGGTTTATTTCAATGGCTTTAGTTAAGTCGGAAATGGCTTGGGATAAATTGCCTTGATCGAATGAGGAATTGCCACTTTGAAAATATTCTTCCGCAGTCTTGGCATAAACAGAAGATCCACCTTTAGAATAAAGCTTAATGTCTATTGAATTACGAAATGTGTAATACGCGGGTATGGTTTGAGTTCCAACAGGAATAGGATCAGCGAGGAATATGTTCGATGGTCTGGTTAGAACTTTGGCTACCGGGGGATGATAATCCCCAAATAAAACTTCTTTCGGTTCATAACCTTCTAATCTGGCTTCAATTCTCATTGGTTCCGTTCCAGTGTAATTCGAGGGTGCTGTAACAACCAACGGACTTTTTCCCATATAGTTCCCTTGTATAGAAATATCGGCACCATTTGGAACTGTATTAATCGTTATGGTTGGAGTAGGGGGTGCTACATGGGCTACACGTGGGCCAATTGCACAACTACTTATTAGTGTGGCAATTAAGCCGATAGCCATGAGAAATAATCCAATAACTCTGAATCTGTTCATATTGCCTCCTTTTTAGTTTCGGGTTAAGCAATTTGCTTTAAACCACAGTTGGGGCACTTTATGGATTGGCAAGAACTTACCCAGTCATGTCCCCACTTGGTAAATAAACCAATTGTATTCCTTTGGCTTTTCGATCACTCGTTAGACTTTCGTTTAAGGATTGATTTTCAAATTATTATTAAAAATTGCGCTTTGCAGACACAGCTATAAATACTTTTTCTGTAGATTTAATACTTCTAAGTTAGAGTAATAAAATGAAACAATGATACAATAGCCATTTTTTTTTAGAGCTGGTTCACGACCAAAAACAATTACGTCATTACAGCCACAGAAAAGAAGAATCTTATAATCATTGGATAAAAGAATACATCTATTACTTTAATAAAGAACATCCAGCGGGGAAGAAAGTTTAATATATCATTTCGTGTCGAAAAAAAACAACAGGAAATTGTTGAATACAACTATAAGTAGCGTAATAACAACTATATGTAGCTATATTTTAACCAATTTGGGGCAAGATGTAAAATATCTTTGTTGTGTTTAATAATCATAAATTTTACACATATGGAAACAAGGATGACTGGCAATAAAATTGCCGAAGCGAGAAAAAAATTAAATATTTCACAAGCGCAACTTGCTGAAAATTTATTTATTAGTGCACAAGCTGTTGGTAAATGGGAGCGAGGAGAATCAATGCCAGACATTATTACATTAAACCGTCTTGCTGTAATTCTTGGTGTTGATCTTAACTATTTTTCAGAAAATTTCCAATCCTCATTTTCTGAAACAAGATCAATTGAATCATCGGAAAATAAATCCGATGATTTGCCAATAGAAAAGCGAAATAAAAAAACCAACTGGGATATGTCAAATTTGAACTTGGTGGATAGTGATTTTTCAGGTTTAAAAAACCTACATGAAAAGTTCAGTTCATCAAACATGCAGCGCTGCCTGTTTATCGGTTCAGAAATGGCAGGACTTCTTTTGAAAAACAATAATGTTGACAGTTGTAATTTCTCAAAGTCTGACATCAATAGTAGTCATATTCAAAACTCAAACCTGGTAAATAATCAATTTAAGGCCTGTTCTCTTAGAGGAACTGAATTTTCAGGAAGCTATATTTCTGGATGCGACTTCACCGATGCCGATTTTACCGGAGTGATTGTTAGATCTGGTGGTTTAGAGAAAAATACAATTGTAAATACTGTATGGAACCGCACAAAATTTATTGATACACATCTTGTCGATACAGACTTCAAAGGTATTTTGGAAGAATGTTCTTTTGAAAATTGTGCATTTACAAAAGTTAAATTTCAAAATGCTACATTAATTAATACATTCTTTAAAAACAACAAGAAGCTCAAAAGAGTCCAGTTTATTGACTGTAAAGCGGATAAAATAACTTATGCGTTTTTGAAAAGTGGCAATGCAGATTTGACTGGCATTTCAGTGATAAAAGAATAATCCAGGACATACAAGTACCTTAATCCCGCTGATCTTAATTTTGTAACTTTTACAGTTCAAATCGGGTAAATATACTTAGAGACTTTTTAAATTTACGTTTTTTATCCCGGTAGGGATCTAATGTGGATAGAAAATTAATCCCCAATGATAATATCGTCCCGCTCGGGCAATGTCATTAAGTTAAGGATATTGATTCAATAGCGTTTCGTGTCCTTTGTGAAATCCGTTGAGTCCTTTGTGGTAAAATTTAAAACTTAACCACGAAGGTCGCGAAGGGAAACACAAAGGAAACACAAAGTATTTCGTTAACTTAATGACATTGCCTGCTCGGGACGAAAGGGATCTTCAATCATCTGCTTTCTACCCACATATTAACCTCCGGTATATGGAATTACAAACATAGGGACTTATAGACAGGTTGACAGGGCAGGGATGCAAATCCTCACCAGCGGGGCACCTGCGCGGTCATTGCAGTAGACAACCTAATGATTTTAAATTCTTATGGTGGGAAAAATATGACAAAAGTGACAGTGAATTGGCAACCTGAAATTCTTGAAAGCGACCTATTAAAAATAGTCCCGCTCATTGAAGCTGATTTTGACAACCTCTATAAAGCAGCTTCTGATCCAATCATCTGGGAACAACACCCTGCCAATGACAGATACAAATTGGAGGTATTTAAACCCTATTTCGATGGGGCAATAGCAGGGAAGAGCGCTTTTAAAATTATTGACAAATCGACCAATCAAATGATTGGTTCAACGCGTTATTACGATTATAATCCTGAAAAATCGGGTATTGCAATCGGATTTACATTTTTGGCAAAGGAGTATTGGGGGGGCACCTACAATAAATCGGTAAAAAAGCTAATGATAGATTATGCCTTTCAATTTGTGGACATCATCTATTTTCATATTGGAGTAACAAATATTCGTTCCCAAAAAGCTATTCAAAAAATTGGGGCAATAAAAAGAGATGAGATTAATTTTGAGAACAATGGCCAGTCATTGCCACATTTTGAATACTTAATCAAAAAACAAAGCTGGATCAATGAATAAAGGACGATTGGAAGCTTTTAGCGATGGCGTTCTGGCCATCATTCATGATAAGAGGATTGAAAATATTGTAAAATAAGATTGGAACAGAGGCGCCAAATTGGCAGAAATTTATAACGGGACAAACAGTGTTTAACTACCTATAAATCAAATCAAATGAATTTGCATTCCACACTTCACGAAATCCGCCAAGTATTGAAAGACAGTATTGATGAAAGAATATTGTCTTCCGAAAAGAAATATTTTAAAGAAGAGATAAAAATATACGGTGTAGATACGGCAACGGTTGGCAGAATTGGAAAGCTCTTTTATCAATCGATCAAAGATCGTCCCAAGCAAGATATTTTTGAATTGTGCGAGGAGTTATGGAAGTCGGGGTTTATGGAAGAAGCTTTTATTGCGTGCAACTTTTCTTACTGTGTTTCTAAAAAGTATGAACCATCAGATTTTTTGATTTTCGAACGGTGGATTGACAATTATGTAACCAATTGGGCTACTTGTGATACCATGTGCAATCATACAATTGGAGCATTCGTGACAATGTACCCCGATTATATTGCTGAGTTGAAGAGCTGGGCAAAATCTGCAAATCGGTGGATGAGACGTGCTTCGGCAGTCTCTTTAATCGTTCCGGCTAAGAAAGGATTTTTTCTTGCCGACCTATTTGAAATTGCGGATATTTTACTCGTCGATTCAGACGACCTGGTTCAAAAGGGCTATGGCTGGATGTTAAAGGTTGCCAGTGTGCCACATCGGGAACCTGTTTATGATTATGTAATTTCACGAAAGGCGGTTATGCCCCGCACCGCATTACGCTATGCCATTGAGAAAATGCCTGCTGACATGAAAGCGGAAGCAATGAAAAAATAGACAAGGGTTGCAGGTCAGATTGTCCCAATCAGCCGCTAATATGTCCATTTTACACCCCTGCTCAATCCTGTTAAGGCAATACATTTGTTGCATACAATTCACATTCCCTTTACCAATCGGGATCAAAACATGCAAAGATGAAATAGCCATGAGAAAATGTTCACCCCAACCGATAATGATTATGTGGGTATTCCATCTGGCAATTAAAAAAACAAATTATTAACAGATGAAAACCTCAGATTTTACTACCACGCTAATAGTAGACCAAACTCCGAAAGAGGCATTCAATGCCTTCAACAATGTCACAAAATGGTGGACAGAAAATTTGGAAGGGAGTTCTCAAAAACTTAATGATGAATTTACTGTTCGTTTTGGTGACGTTCATTTTTCAAGACAAAAATTGGTTGAGGTTATACCGGACAAAAAGGTAGTTTGGCTTGTGACTGACAGTCAGCTTAATTTCGTTAAAGACAAGCAGGAATGGACAGGTACAAAAATCAGTTTCGAAATAGCTGAAAAAGATGACAAAACGCAAATCCGGTTCACGCATCTGGGTTTGGTTCCGGATTATGAATGTTTTAGCGCTTGTTCAAATGCATGGAGCGAATATATTGGGCAAAGTTTATTTAGCCTGATCACTACCGGTAAAGGTCAGCCGACCCTTAATGATGGTCAGTCATAGTTTCACAATAAAAGTGATGACGAAGGCCGAGGCAGGTTGGGTAAATGTAGCGGAATCACCAGCTTCGCCTATCAAAGGCAGGTTATTTTGATGGTGAAGAAAATATTTTGGAAAAATGGAGACAAATAGCAATGAAGTAGACCAGTACATTTCAACTTTTTCCGCGGAAGTCCGGGAAATTATGGTGCAAATCAGGGCGATTATTAAAGACGCCGCCCCCGATGCTGTTGAAATGATTGCCTATAAGATGCCAGCCTATAAGACTGAGGGCAGGCCTTTGGTATATTTTGCCGGATTTAAAAATCACATAGGATTGTATGCCCTGCCATCCGGGCATATACAGTTTGCCTCTGAATTATCGCATTACCAACAAGGGAAAGGTTCGGTTCAATTCCCATTGGATAAGCCGATTCCTTACGACCTGATCAAGAAAATCGTAGAATTTAGGGCGAAAGAAAATTCCTTAAGAGCAAAAAGAAAAAAATAATTAACGGATTAGCTGCAATCTCTTCGTTTTTCTTTATTTGTTCCTTCCGTCCGCCCTTCGA
>JALOCD010000133.1 GCA_023228025.1 Prolixibacteraceae bacterium
GGGACCGGTGTTTTTACTTAAAAAACCTGGCTCGACAGGTTACGTATCCAAATCTCATCTTCTCATTTTCACATTATCTGGTTATTCCGTCCGTAACGATCGGTCCTGCTTTAGCATCAGTCAACCGCGGACGGCTCATCATTCATCATCCTCGACCCGGGGTGTCGCTCCTTCGTCGCTTTACCCCGGGTTATTCAAAGTTAACCCCTCCGGGGTATGATTTGTGAATTCTCACCATGGTGGTCAAGAAATTTAAGATTGTGTGACTGCCAATTTTCACATTTTCCAATTTTCCAATTTTCACATTATTTTTCGACCCTTCGACTTCGCTCAGGGACCGAAATTCATGCTATCACATACTTTCTGCAGTCAACCGCGGACGGCTCATCCTTCATCCTTCCCAACCCGGGGTATCGCTCCTTCGTCGCTTTACCCCGGGCTATCCCGCAGCTGCGGGATTTAACCCCTCCGGGGTATGATTTATGAAGTCTCACCATGGTGGTCGAGAAATTTAGGATTGTGTGACTGCCAATTTTCACATTTCCCAATTTCCCAATTTTCACATTTCCCAATTATCTTTCTTTTTCTCCTCAAAATCCCGTAACTTATAGTGTCTGATATCGAGGTGAATATGAAGGAAGATTTTCTCCATTTTCTGTGGAAAAACAGGCTGTTCGAACCTGAAAATCCTGTTACGACCGAGGGCGAACCCATCGGGATCGTTTCAGTTGGGAGGCACAACATCCATGCCGGTCCCGATTTTTTTGATGCGCGTATCCGAATCGGGAAAACTCTCTGGGCGGGCAATGTGGAGATCCACCTTAAGGCTTCAGACTGGAACCGGCATGGTCATCAAACTGATCCGCTTTACCGGAATATCATTTTGCATGTGGTGGCGGAAAACGATGGTGTTGTCTGCAACAATGCCGGGGTCTCTATCCCAACACTCCAAATAGGTTGGCCTTTGTGGGTCGAATACAATTACAAAGCCTTGATGCAGCAGCACGACTGGGTCAATTGCGCCTCTCAGCTGAACAAAATCGACCCCTTCAGAATCCGGTTTTTCCTGAATGGATTGGCCATCGAACGATTGCAACAAAAAATTGGCGCTATGGAAAAATTGCTGGAAGGGTCGAAGGGCGATTGGAGCGAAACCTTTTACCTTTTTCTGGCCAGAAGTTTCGGTTTCAGGCAAAACGGTGATCCTTTCGAGATGCTGGCGAGGTCCCTGCCGCTGACAATTCTTCAAAAACACCACGATCAACTCTTTCAGCTTGAAGCGCTCTTATTTGGACAGGCTGGGTTGCTGGGTGATTTGTTGTATGAGGAAGAGCATCCGGTTGCATTGCACAGGGAGCATGAATTCCTTTCAGGCAAATACGGACTCAAACCAATCCCCGGTCATCTCTGGAAATTCATGCGCATGCACCCCCTGAATTTTCCCACCATCAGGCTGGCCCAGTTCGCGGGATTGCTGAAAAGTTGCGGCGCGCTCTTCCCAACGGTCATCAGGATGGAAACCGTCGATGATTATCGTTCCCTCTTCAGGACTGAGACTTCAGGGTACTGGGACAGTCACTATACCTTTCTGAAAACCTCCCTTCACCAAAAGAAAGAGATGGGGGAGGAGTCATTTCAACTAATATTGGTCAATGTGCTGGCGCCTTTTCTTTTCCTGTATGGCGAGCGAAACAACAAACCAGAGCTAAAAGAGCGTGCTTTGATCATATTGGAAGAGCTGCCCTCCGAAAATAACACTATTCTTCGACATTGGGCCTCGGCCGGCATCTCCTCTTGTAATGCACTCGAATCGCAAGCCCTGATACATTTACACCACGAGTATTGTGAAACCAGGAGATGTCTGGAGTGTAGCATAGGGCAGAAGTTGATAACACATAGTGATTCATAGTAAACAGGATCAGGTGCCAATCTCCTGATTTATAGTCGTATAATTTTATTTGCCCGTCAGGGCATTAAGCTTCATAGAAAAGGGAATTTAGGAGATCAATTTCCCCGAATGGGGATAAACAAATAGTTAAGAAGTCGATTTAGTGTTTGGTATTTGTTAAATTGAGAAAACCATTTCAGTTCTATGTTCGAAATTTTAGTGATTATCATATTGTTTATCCCCTCTGGGGAAATGGCTTTCTAGGCTATGTTCATTCTATTGAGCTTGATGCCCTGACGGGCAAATTAAAAGGGATATGTCTTACTTTTGCTTCCCAAATAAAAGATTAAAAGCCACTTGCAAGTGTTGTGATTATTCCTTACTTTTGTCCCCAATTAATACCGAACCGTTGCGATCGAACACGAATCCTGCGGAGCGGTCATTGTATCACTGATAAAACAATTAGTTATGTATTTGAATCCTGAGATTAAAAAGACATTTTTCGAGAAGTATGGCAAGAGCGCTACCGACACCGGCACCTCGGAAGGACAAATCGCCCTTTTCTCACACCGCATCAACCACCTGACAGAGCACCTGAAAGCCAACAAAAAAGATTTCAGTACCCAACGTGCCCTGATCTCCATGGTAGGTAAACGTCGTTCTTTGCTCGATTATCTGAAACGCAAAGACATTGAACGCTATCGTACCATTATCAAAGAATTAAATCTTCGTAAATAAGCGAACAACCTCAAAAGGCAATTTTCGGATTGCCTTTTTTGCATCTTTTAATTCTGTTCATCCCCTTTTTTTTAGAATAACAATTTAATTGGTTACGAAATATGTACAAAGCTATAAATAAGACTATTGATCTGGGCGATGGCCGTACAATCCAGATTGAGACCGGTAAACTGGCCAAGCAGGCCGACGGTGCAGTTGTGGTAAAAATGGGTGATACCATGTTGCTTGCGACTGTTGTTTCGGCTAATGAAGCAGCTGCAAACGTTGATTTCATGCCGCTTTCGGTCGATTACCGCGAGAAATTCTCCGCAGCGGGCAGATTCCCGGGTGGTTTCATGAAAAGGGAAGCTCGTCCGTCGGACGATGAGATTCTGATCGCCCGTTTGGTCGATCGCGCTTTGCGTCCGCTTTTCCCTGAAGATTACCATGCGGAAACTGCGGTAATGATCACGTTGATTTCTTCGGGCAAGAACGAAATGCCTGATTCACTTGCAGGATTGGCTGCCTCCGCAGCGATTGCCGTTTCAAACGTTCCGTTTAACGGCTCTATCTCTGAAGTTCGTGTAGCTCGTATCAAAGGGAATTTCGTTATCAACCCATCGGCAGAACAACTTGCTGATGCCGATATTGATATCATGGTTGGTGCATCGTACGACAACATCATGATGGTCGAAGGCGAAATGGACGAGGTTTCTGAAGAGGAGATGCTCGAAGCCATTAAAATTGCCCACGACAACATCAAGGTTCACTGCAAGATTCAGGAAGAACTTGCTGCAGAAGTCGGTGTTGCGAAGCGCACCTATTGCCACGAGGAGAACGACGAGACACTTCGCGACGAAGTCTGGAAAGGCACTTATGACAAAGTATACAAAGTTGCCCGCTCCCTGATCAACGACAAACACCTGCGTTACGACTCTTTCGCACAAATTAAGGAGGAGTTTACAACCGCATATAGCGAGGGCAAAGAGGCCAGCGATGTCAACAAGACTTTGATCGCAAAATATTACCACGATGTTGAGAAGGAGGCCATGCGCCGCATGATCCTCGACGAAGGTGTTCGTCTCGATGGTCGTTCGACCACCGAAATTCGGGCAATCTGGGGGGAGGTTGATTACCTGCCGGGATCGCACGGATCTTCCATTTTCACCCGCGGCGAAACCCAATCATTGAGCAGCGTTACCCTTGGTACCAAGATGGATGAGAAAATCATCGACAACGTTACCTTCAAAGGCAAAGAGCGCTTTTTGCTGCACTACAACTTTCCACCCTTCAGTACGGGTGAAGCCAAAACGCCAAGAGGCCTTTCGCGCCGCGAAATCGGTCATGGAAACCTGGCGCACCGTGCACTGAAAAGAATGATTCCTGAGGGATTCCCTTACATTGTTCGTATCGTATCAGATATTTTGGAGTCCAATGGTTCTTCCTCTATGGCCACTGTCTGTGCCGGAACGATGGCCATGCTGGATGCCGGTATTAACATGAAACGTCCTGTTTCGGGTATTGCCATGGGTCTGATCACCGACAAAAAATCGGATAAATTCGCAGTCCTTTCCGATATTCTTGGAGACGAAGATCACCTTGGTGACATGGACTTCAAGGTTACCGGAACCAAAAAGGGAATCACCGCCACCCAGATGGATATCAAAGTTGACGGTCTGTCGTATGAAGTGCTTTCAAAAGCTTTGGCCCAGGCAAAACAAGGCCGTGAGCACATCATGGGCAAAATTTTGGAGGTGATCAGTATTCCTCGCGAAGATTATAAGCCAAACGTTCCCCGCATCGTGAAGATGACCATTCCGAAAGATATGATCGGTCCTGTAATTGGTCCCGGCGGAAAAATTATCCAGCAGATCCAGGCCGATACAAAAGCCACCATCGCCATCGAAGAGATCGACGACTTGGGCTATGTCGAAATCAGCGCTCCTGATAAGTCATCCATCGATGCAGCAGTTGCACGGATCCGGGCCATCGTTGCCCTTCCCGAGCCGGGAGAGGTGTACGAAGGAAAGGTGAAATCTATTGTCCAGTTCGGCGCTTTTATCGAAATTATGCCTGGCAAGGAGGGATTGCTTCACGTTTCTGAGTTCGACTGGAAAAGAATCGACAAACCAGAGGATGTGCTAAGTGTTGGCGATATTGTTAAGGTTAAATTACTTGAAGTCGAGCAACGTACCGGGAAATTGAAACTTTCCATGAAAGCACTGATGCCAAAACCGGAAGGTTTTGTTGAAAGGGAGCAGGGACGCGGTGATCGTGATCATGGACGTGGGGGCGAAAGGGACCACGGACGCGGAGAGAGACAGCAATATCACAGCGATGAACCAAAAGCCCCGACCCACAGTCATTCACTCAAAAAGCCGAATCAGGAATAAAAATTTCTACCATAAGTTTTAAGTGCCCGTTTCCAGCGGGCATTTTTTATTTTACTTTTAGGGATTCAACCTTAGAATTTCAATTAGGATGATGAACCATGATTTTCTGGTCATTGAGGGGAATATTGGCGCCGGTAAAACAACTTTTGCCAGGATGCTGGGTGAGGAATTTGATGCCAAACTGATTCTTGAACAATTTGCTGAGAATCCATTTCTACCAAAATTTTACAAGGATCCGGAAAAATACTCTTTCCCGCTGGAACTCTCGTTCTTGGCCGAAAGGTATGGTCAACTGAAGAATAATCTGGCAAACAGGGACCTGTTCCATCAGCACACCATTGCAGATTACTACTTCATGAAGTCACTCATTTTTGCCCAGAATACCCTGGCACAAGATGAGTACAACCTCTATCGCAATTTCTTTGACATTATTTACGAACGGTTGCCAAAACCTGATCTTTTTGTCTATCTGCATTTGCCTGAAGAGTTGCTGATCGTCAACATCAGGAAGCGCGGCAGGGCCTATGAACAATCCATCGAAGCAGACTACCTGAAAAAAATCAGGGAGGGATATTTTACCTTTTTCAGCCAGCAGAATGATTTTCCGGTTTTGATCGTCGATACCTCAGCAATTGATTTTGTAGCATCCAGTGACCACTATCGAATGCTTCGTGATTTGGTAACCAGCCCCGTCGAATGGACAGGTATCCGAAGGGAAATATTACTTCCGGAATTTTAACAATTAACAAATATTCACTTTTGTATTCATGGGAAATGCTTATTTTTAGCCCTTAAATCTCAAATTATCAATTACAACTCATATTAAATTACAGTCATTTTATGAAGAAAATTAGATTCGTCGTGCCGCTGCTTTTAGTATCCGGTGCACTCGTTTTCAGCGGATGTTCATCATTGAAAAAGATGCAGAAGAACGCTGGTTCAGTGGTTTATACCGTAGTTCCGGAAGTGCTTGAAACACATGCAGGTAAAGTTGATGCAACCATTCAAAAACAGTATCAGGCTAATTATTTTGCGCCAAAAGTTACCTTAACAATAACTCCGGTACTGAAATATAGTGGTGGTGAAACAGCCATGACGCCATATGTTGTCCAGGGAGAAAAGGTAAGGGCCAACAACAAGGTGATTCCAAATAAGGCCGGAGGAAGTGTCACTTACAAAGGATCATTGCCCTATAACAAAGAGATGCAGCATTCAGATCTGGAGCTTCGCATCAAAGGTTCTCAGGGATCTAAAACCGTAGATTTCAAGACTGTTACTGTCGCCAAAGGGGTTATTGCCACCTCTACGCTGGTAGACAACAGTCCGCTTGCCATTACAGGTTGGCAGAAAAAGGCCAATACCACCGGTATCTATGATCCAACTTTGGATAAATACCAAAGAATCGTTCCCGATGCCTACATGGCCGACCTGGTTTATTTGATCAATAGCTCGGAAGTGAGGACGAAAGAGTTGTCCAAAGCCGAAATTGCCCACCTGAACAAGTACATCGTTGACGCGTACAACGCGCAGAACAAAGAGTTGAAAGGTGTTGAAGTATCGGCTTACGCTTCCCCGGACGGAACCATGGACCTGAATTCCAAACTTGCCGGAAAACGTGAAGGTTCCGCTACAGGTGTTGTAGACAATGATCTTAAAAAAGGCAAGGTAAAGACGGATGTTACCTCCAAAAATACTCCCGAGGACTGGGAAGGCTTCAAAGCCCTGATGGAAAAATCGAGTATCCAGGACAAGGATTTGATCCTCCGTGTATTGGCCATGTATACTGACCCGGAGGTCCGCGAGCGCGAAATCAAAAACCTATCGTCAGCCTTTACGAAAGTAGCCGATGAGATTTTGCCACAATTGCGTCGTGCAAAAATTACCGCCAATGTTAATTTGGTTGGTAAGACAGATGCTGAAATTGCCCGTTTGGCAGATTCTGATCCATCGAAACTGAACCAGGCAGAGTTACTTTACGCTGCTACCCTTACCAATGACCCAGCCAAACAAAAAGCTATTTATACTAGCTTCACAAAAACATATTCAGACGACTGGAGAGGTTTCAACAACCTTGGCTATGTGCAAATGAATGAAGGTGATTTTGCTGCTGCCGGAAATAATTTTCAGAAGGCCGACCAGTTGGATCCTAAAAATCCGATTGTACAGAACAACCTGGGATGTATAGCGCTGAAAAACGGAGAATGGGCAAAAGCTGAAATCTTGTTTGGAGCTGCAACCGGTGCAGGCAAGGAGGTTAAAGAAAATATGGGTATCCTGAAAATCAAACAGGGAGATTACGACACTGCCGTGAAATATCTTGGCGAACAGTCTACCTCTTATGCCAACCGTGGACTTGCCCAACTGCTGAATGGAGACAACAATGGCGCTTTGAAAACGTTGAACGCTGCTCCTATTGAATCAGGACGTATTGCCTATCTGAAGGCCATTGTGTATGCCCGTGCCGGTAAAACCAGCCAGATGTACGAGGCATTGGTCAATGCCATGAAAAAGGATCCTGCATACAAAGCGATAGCACAAAGCGATCGGGAGTTTGACAAATATGCCAATGATCAAAATTTCAAGTTGTTGTTCTAATAAATCTTGGGGAATTAAGAAATAAAAATAGCGCTGTCAAGGCGCTATTTTTATTTCTTAATTCCCCAACTGGTACATCAATCTCTTCAACTCAATCTCAGAAATTTTAGCCGCGAACTTCAGATTAATCAATTGATACCCGGTTAATTCAAAGCTGGATTGGGCTGCTTTGACATCCAGAATAGTGGCCTGGTTGACCTGGAAACGCTGCATCACCACATAGATCAATTTGCGGGAAAACTCGATCGTTTTGAGCTGGGATTCGAGTTGCTGCAGGGTGGTGCTGTACGATTGGTATATTTTTACCGCATCAGCAGTAAGCAGATTGAGCAGGTTTTCCTGCTGTAGTCTAGCATTGTTGAGGTTGTATTGCGCTACATCCTTTTGGATCTTATAGGCATTTCCATTGTAGATGGGTATTTGCATGGTTAAACCAGCATAGGGTCCATAATTCTGGTTTAGCAGGGTCAGTCCGGCATCACTCTCGCTGCGGTTCAGGTTGTAACCGGTATTGACCCGCAAAGAGGGATATCGTAAGGCTGAGACCTCCTTTACGAGCTGCTCGTTGATTTTTATCTGCTGCTCTGCGGCAAGATACTGTGGATTTAGCTCGAGGAAGTTGAGAATTGAATTCAGCTGGATCGAGTGGTCGACGGTAATGCTGTCATCAACCAAATAGGGATAATACTTTTTCTTGCTCATTAACTGCAGCAGGTCCATCTTGGTCTGGTCGACCACCAATTGCTGGGATCTTAGCTGTTGCTGCGCACTGTTAAGATCAATCAGCGCCTGCAAATAGTCGGCATCGTTGGCCATCCCTACATTTTTCCTTTCGGTGACGATATCCAGCTTCTTCTGTGAAACATCCAGCGAAGTCTGCATGATTTTAAGGTACTCCTTTTGACGTACAATGTCATAATATTTGGCCATCACGGAGGCAATACTGTTCTGAATTTGCAGGTTAAACAGCAGTTCACTCTGCTTCTGCAAGAGGCTCAGTCGCTCTTTGGTGGAAAAAACTTTAAAACCATTGAACAAAACCATTCCTGCTGTCACACTTGAGTTCATGGTGTTCCCGCTTGCGCTGCTCTTTTTTATTTCTGTGCCGCTGTTTAATTTCTGGTTGACATTGGTAACAGATTGATTGTCGGCCAAACTGGCATTAACAGTTGGCAACCCCCCCGCTACGCCAAATGAGTTATTGATTTTACTGATCTCTACATTGTTCCCGGCAATCCGGATGTCAAAACTATTGCTAAGCGTAGTATCTATCGCATTCTTTAAGGTGAGTACGGGTTGAGCCATTCCCAACACCGGGAAAACAAGCAAAACCAGGATGCATAATCTCTTCATCTGTAATCTTTAATTTTTAATTTACAAAAATTGCTTGTCCACCTCTTCCCTGGTTTTGCGTTTACCGGATACGAAAGTGTAAATTGCCGGAATCACAAACAGCGTCAATATCAGGGAGAAAATAATCCCGCCAACAATCACTATTCCCAAGGGTACCCGGCTGGAGGCCGCATCGCCTAGACTAAGCGCAATGGGCAGCGCGCCAAGGGATGTCGCCAGGCTGGTCATCAGGATTGGCCGTAATCGTTGTGTGGAGGCATCCACGACGGCCTGGAATTTTTCGATCCCGATTTCACGTTTCTTGTTTGCAAACTCAACAATCAAAATTCCGTTTTTGGTAACCAGGCCAATCAAGGTGATCATTCCGATTTCGGAGAAGATATTAAGTGTCTGTTTGAATATCCACAAACAGAGAAACGCCCCGGCAATGGCCAGAGGCACAGTGATCATGATAATGAACGGATCCTTGAAACTTTCAAACTGCGCAGCCAATACCAGATATATCAGCATGAGTGCCAGGACGAAAGCAAATGAGGTATTGGAGGAGCTTTCGGAGAAGTCCCTCGAAGGCCCGCTAAGGGAGGTTTGAAAGCTCTCATCGAGCAATTTGTCCCCGATGGACCGCATGGCAACCACACCATCTCCAATGGTTTTTCCTTCAGCCAACGATGCTGATATGGTTGCTGATTTGTACCTGTTAAAATGGTAAAGTGTTGGAGGGTTGGCGTTTGGAGTTATTTTCAAAACCTCTGAGAGGGCAATGCTGTTTCCAAGATTATTCCTGACATACAACTTTGAGATGTCTGTTGGTTGTTGACGGTCGCCCAGTCCGACCTGGCTGATTACCTGGTATTGACGGCCATTCATGATGAAGTAGGCTAGTCTTCGGCCGCTAAAGGCGCTCTGAAGCACTCCTGCTATATCCGATACCGTCAGTCCCAGTTCGCGGGCCTTGATCCGGTCGATGAGAATATCCACCTCTGGCTTGTTGAACTTCAGGTTAACATCGACATTCTGAAAGGTCTTGTCAGATCGTGCAGCATCCAGAAATTTGGGAATCACTTCCTTTAATTTGTCAAAGTCAAGGTTTTGAATCACATACTGAACGGGCAATGCTCCCCTCGATCCTAAACCCACAGAGATGGTCTGCTCTTCCACAGGAAAAATCCGAAGGTTATTGAACCGCATTACTGTTTTAGACATATCCTTGGCGATATCGCTCTGCGACCTTTTCCTCTCGGAGGCCGGCACCAG
>JALOCD010000191.1 GCA_023228025.1 Prolixibacteraceae bacterium
AATGGAACAAATTAACACAAGAAAAAAAGCTATCCCAATTTGTAGAATGTCAAAGAACTTTTGTGCAAGAATCAGATTTTGATAGTTTTTTGAAGATTCCTCTGTATATTTATCACTGAATAGTTACTTTATTTCTATCAATTTCAACTTATTACAATTTATTTCGCTTTTGAAAAAAACTCATCTTCAGAGCCTGTTTTTATCTAGCTCCTTCCAAACCAACGCGCTGGCGCCAACGATGGCAACAGATCCCGCTTTTAGTTTGGAGGGAAGTAGTTTAATTTTGTTTCGGTAGAAGGGTAGCAGATAATGTTCCATACTCTTTCTGGTAGGGGCAAAGAGAATCTCTCCGGCTGCTGTGGGGCCGCCGAAGAGAAAAATTGCTTCAGGCCTCAGGGCATGAACCGTATCAGCCAGGCTACGGCCCAATATTTCGCCAGTATATTCAAAAACTTCAAGGGCCAGGGGATCATTTTTAAGGGCGGCCTCATAAACCATTTTGGAGGTCATGTCGTTGTAGGAGACATTGGCCAACGGACTTTCGATACGGTGGTATTTGGCGAGCAGATCGAATACCGTTCGCCTGATTCCGGTAGCCGAACAATAAGCCTCGAGATGTCCAATAGCGCCACAACCGCAGTGCCTGCCACCGGGTTCGACCGTAACATGGCCAAGTTCACCTGCCAGGCCATCATGACCGTAAACCAGGTCGCCATCGACGATGATACCACTTCCCAATCCGGTGCCAAGGGCGATCATGACAAAGTTACGCATGCCGATGGCTCCGCCATAGATCATCTCTCCCAATGCGGCAGCGTTGGCATCGTTGGTTACTTTGACAATTTTGATCTCCGGCATTTTTGCCTGAATCAAATCGGCCAGAGGCACTACACTGACGAATGGGAGATTGGCAGTGACACCCATGGTGCCGTCGTAATAGTTGGCGAAGGGCGCCCCTATTCCAATTCCTTTCACCTCAAGATCTGAGATGCCCTTTTTTACTGTGACAATGGCTTCAAGAACCGCAGCGGTGATTTGTTCAATGAAGATGGTGCATAATTTATCCGACACAGCCAAAGTCGCTTCCGGATTGTCTTTTTTTTGCGGTGTCGATAACTGTGTTTCATACAGGACGCTTCCATCCATATCGACTACTCCTATTGCGGTATTTGTACCACCAATGTCAATGCCAACGGCAACTTGTCTCATTTGAAAATTGATTATTTAATTTGTATTCCTGGTTTAATTTGTCACTTAAAGAAGGCAATTGCAACTTGCCTTCTTTAAGTGATTGTGCTTTATTATCTTATTTTACTCCCCTTCAATGCGAAGAAAGTTATGTATCCATAGCATATTACCGGAACCAAAAGGGCGCCACGGGCGCTGAATGAGTCGGTTAAACCGCCCATCAAGAGTGGAACTACGGCCCCACCTACGATCAGGGTGTTGATAATGCCTGATGCCAATGGCATTTCGGAAGGATCCAGGTCATTGACCCCCAGTGAGAAAATATTCGGGAACATGATGGAGTTGAAGAAACCGATGGAGAGCAGGCACCACATACCAATGGTTGCAGGAAGCATGTAAGCGGCCATGATCAAAAGCATGTTGACCGTTCCAAAAATGCCCAGAGCCACATTGGCTTTTCCTTTTCCCAGTAACATCAGGAAGAAATTGGCTACCGCGATAACCAGGAAGATTAACCCGTTCAAAGGTTGGGAATCGAATACAAACTGGCCGTTGGTAACGGTTGCTGAAGTGATAAACCAACCAACGATGAAGGCGAAAATCATTACGAACAGCGAATACTGATATTTTTTTGCATTGGTCAGCGTGCTGAGCAAAATAGATCC
This sequence comes from Prolixibacteraceae bacterium, assembly GCA_023228025.1. Classification (GTDB taxonomy): domain Bacteria; phylum Bacteroidota; class Bacteroidia; order Bacteroidales; family Prolixibacteraceae; genus CAINVV01. The sequence continues at coordinate 1,854 of JALOCD010000191.1, forward strand.
GAAGAAACGTCCTACCATGCCTCCACCCCAATATATCGCAGATAATTTCACGGCTACGTCAACCGCATAACCTCCGTCTTTCAAATAGGGTGCAATTTGCCCGGCGGTCCCGACTTCGGCGCCAACATAACAGAAAATACCCAAAGCCCCCAACCAAACCTGTGGTTTCCTTAGTACGGATTTTGATGGAATCGTCGTATCACCGGTGATATTTGGCAATTTAATAAAGGTTATACCGAGCGCTATCAAAATGACGATTGTCCCGATAACAATGAACGGCATTTGTACAAATTTAGCTGCCTCTACCGCTGTTGCCCCTCCATTGAGAGCCAATACTGCCGGGGCAAGGACAAGAATACCGGCCAGGAATGGCGCAATGGTGGTGGCAACACCATTCAGCGCCTGGGTGAGGTTGAGACGTGCAGGGGCAGACTCTTGTGGCCCGAGCGCTACAACATAAGGATTGGCAGCGGTTTGAAGAAAAACGACCCCGGTGGCCATCACGAAAACAGCAACCAGGAACAATGGATAGGATAGCGCTGCAATGGCAGGAAAAAACATGTAACTTCCAACGGCAACCAAAACAAGACCGGCAATCACCCCACTCTTGTAGCCAATTTTCTTAATGATACTTCCACAGAGAAAACTGAAACAGGCATAGGCAAAAAAGAAGACCCCATTGACCAACTGTGAGAGAAAATTTTCCCATCCGGGATAGAGCGTTTTTAGATCGAAGGCCAACTGAACCTGATCTTTCATGGCGATGTTGAAATTGGTAATAAAACCAAAAATGAAAAAGATCGAGGCCATGAAGGTCATGCCCAGACGGAGATTGCTGTTCGACTTCTGTTCCATTGATTTAAAATTTTAAGTTTATCAATTTAGTTTGGTCGTTACATCGTTATTTAAATAGGTAGTTTGGAAGTTAATTGAATAAACTAAACAAATATATAAATAATACCAACCGAAGGAATAGCTGCCGGACAATATTCAATATCCTAAATTTTCTAACTTTGTATCTTCACCTCAATTAAATAACATGGAATATCTTGCCTCTTCCAATCGTTACAACAACCAATGCGAGTACCGTCGTTGTGGTCGCAGCGGATTGCAACTTCCTGTTCTGTCGCTTGGCTTGTGGCACAATTTTGGCGGTGTCGACACCTATGAAAACGGCAGAAAAATGCTTCGTTATGCCTTTGACAACGGCATCACCCATTTCGACCTGGCCAACAATTACGGTCCGCCGCCCGGATCGGCCGAAGAGAATTTTGGCAGCATCTTCCAAAAGGATTTCAAACCCTACCGGGATGAACTCATTATCTCCACCAAGGCAGGCTACCTGATGTGGCCCGGTCCCTACGGGGAGTGGGGATC
>JALOCD010000192.1 GCA_023228025.1 Prolixibacteraceae bacterium
GATATCAATAAAAGTCCCGCCTTCTGGATCAGACATCAGCAGTAATGCACAGTTCCTAAAGATATGTTCATATCTCGGACCTATAATCCCTTGGTGCTGAGGATCATACAGCTTGTACAGCATGCTGATCGCTTCTTGGATTAAGAAATCTTTCTGTTCTGGACTATTGAACTCAAAAAGGTTAAGGCCCATTGGGTAATCCATATCGGCCGGATTAAAGTAAATCACATCTTCGGTACGCTCTTTGGGCACTAGCCCCAGCAACCTATCTGCAGAGTCACCATGCGGGTCGACAAAGGCAAAGCTACGTCCCTCAATCATATCTTGGAGCGCCATATTCTCTAGAAATCCCGACTTACCGGTACCGGTTTGACCTACAACGTACATATGACGCCTACGATCCGTATCACTCAACCTTATTGGTTTTTTAATACCCCTAAACACGTTATAGCCGAGTAAAAGACCCTCATCTAACATGCTTCTTGGGCCATCTACCTGCTTAGAAGATTGTCTTTCGAGCTGCGAAGTAGGTATGTTTGTAGAGTCAGGAAAATGAAATATAGTAGCCAACTCCACAGTGTTAAGAATGCTCGAATTCTGCTCTGGCGGGAAAAATCTTAATATATATGCCGTAACAAAGCTTTCAATTTCCTTCGCGGGTAAATATTTAAATCCATTTTTACCGGGTGCGTCAAATAGTGAAAAGGAGGCAACAATATTACTTAGAATAGTCTGTGACCTCTGAGATACATTTGATGATGCTATTACTCTTATTAGTACTTCATAGCCGGATTGCTTAGTCTTTTCGTCTATTGCATCAGCGATAGATTGGTCAAGGCTAGACCCAGGCTTAGGGGCTGAGCTAGGGTCGCCCCCGTCTTTAGCCTCTGGAGGCTTTATGGGAGCTATAAATATTTGTTTTAGCCACCAAAACGTCAAATCTAAACCTTTTTTATTCTTTTTACCTTCCCGTTTTTTGTTAGCTTCTGCACTGGCACTTTTTGTCCAACTACTATTTGCCGGTCTTAACATTATCTGTATGCCAGCGCCATCTTCTTCTCCCAATGTGGCGAGAGCGTTAAGCAGCGACTGCATCGCGTCTCTTTTGGTATCTTGATATGTAGCGATAGGGTAAACAAAAGACTCTTTTAGTGCTAATTCTCCCCCCGTTGTACCACTGATTTTGCCAACGGGACTAAATATATTGTGTTCAGCAACTTCTTCGACCTGACTGTTTGGATACGCGCTCAATATCGCTTGCTCTACGACCGACACCAAAGAGACGGGTACGGCTGCATAGAAATAGACGAGACCCTTGTGCGCAACTATCTCGAAACTAATGTGCCTCTGACCATAAAATTTGCTCTTAAAGCCCTTCTGAGCGGTACTCGCGATAATGTTGTATAAAACTTGAGCTTTTGAAATGTTTTCGTCTGCAATATCCCTAGCATCCCTACCTCTCGACTCTATGTCATCACTTATTGGGGGCAAATGTATTAAGAGTGGTACCATCTTTAAGCCTCTCTCGTAATTTTTCGCCTCCCTGAGTAATTTTCTGGTTCTCCAATATAGGAATAATGCCAATGCAGATATTGCTAGTAGAATAATTATAAAGGCGGCCATAAAAGTTGTGCCCATCACCTAGCCTCAGGCCGCTTGTTCATCCGACAGCTTTATATTTTTACCGTATCGTTTACTCATGTAATCGTGTTTAAACTTAGTCAGCTCTAGTGACTGTTTATGGGGGTCAGTTTTGGTCTGAGTCACTATCTCTTTGGCTTTTTCAACCCACTCTTTTTCTATAACGTCCACGTCATCCGCGATTGCCGGATTATCATCATCTTTAGCTACGGGTGTTGGAGTTGGAGTCTGTACTGCCTGGAGGGCCAAGTCATTTACGCTTGTTGTGGTACTAGAAGCCTGAGCAACAGCATCATTGGCCTTATTTAGTCTCTCTCCAGGAGCCGCCTGTTCTAGCTGTTCGGGAACAGGCACCACTAATTCCGCACCATCAATTTTAGCTGGCGCTTTCTCTGGCCTTGGCAGTTCAGGCCCAGGTATGGGGAGGTTCTGATCCATCAGAGGTTAGTATAGCAAAAAAGCATTCTGCCTTACAGCTTGTGTTTACTAGAATCAGATTTTTTTCAGTCCGTACCAAACCAATAGAGCCGGCAATCCGACAGCAAGCACGACATCAATAAGTGAAACCGTACTAAGTGTCTCTAGCGCTAGCAGCGAAAGAGGTGTAAAAGCTAGAACAAGTGACATAAATGTCTTTTGCCTACTCGGTAAGTTACCATACGCCAGATCAATAATAATCGCTATCATACATACGCAGAATACATAGATATCAATGAATACAGCTAGATATATTGGTAAGCTAACTTCACCCGGAGAACTTGCCAGCAATACTGTTAATAAAATCAGTGCCGAAGCTATAGCTATAAAGATACGTTTTTTCATCTTTTTAGTTTCTTAATTATTATTATAATCCATAAATAGAATACCCGCCTCCAACCAGGCGGGTATTCACCAACAACAGAAAGCCTAATTGTGCCCCCAAGACGGTAAATCCGCCCTTTAATAAATTATTTCGTGGCGCTTACCGTCTAGTTTGGGGCTTTGACTGACCGCTCTTTTGTTGTATTACAAACAAAAAAGCGAGGCCCGTAGCTATTTATGGAGAGCCATAAACTGCTCGTTTTGTAAGTTTTTGTGTTTACTTACTAACTAGAAATTAACACAACCCAACATTATAGTCAATACTAATATATTGATTTTTTTACAACGCTTATCTGTTAAATATATTCATTACTAGTTGTATTTTTTATAACTATAATTTGTAGTGTTTTGATGCACCAACTGAACAAAATTATCCCCCAAACAAGCCATTAACTAAATTGTAATTATTGGCTTTCGGGTGTCGATTTGGATTTTTACTTTGTTCTATTGTCCAAAATTTAGTTAATTTTTACTACGTTTTTAATCACTAAATTATTCGGGTCTATGCCAAAAGCTGTGTTAACTTGTCGTTTTAGTGAGCTATTTAATGTTAGCTGCTTCCTGATTTTTAATAAAATGTTATTGCAAAAATATGTGATTTTATTTCTAAAAAGACTTGTTTT